>JBKOUS010000197.1:0-14789 GCA_046723505.1 Actinomycetota bacterium | reverse complement strand
TAGGTTCCCGGTGGCGGTCAATCGCGAGCAGGAGTCGGTGATCTACTTCACCAGCCTGAGCACCTCCGGCCCGCCGATCTGGGTCACCCTGCCGGTGATCTTCCTCGCGGTGGCCGCAATCATGGCTGGCCCAGGCGAGCTAGTGGCCGATTGCTTCTCCCAACTGCCCCGACTGGACGCCTACCGGTGCGACCTGATCGGCTCGTTGATCGGCATCGCCGGCTTCACGGTTTGTGCGTTCACCGGTGCCCCGCCCCTTGTCTGGTTCCTGCTAGTGGCCACGTTGTTCGTGGTGCTGCTCGCTGGCGCCGGTCGAGTCGTGACGATCACCGTGCTGGCTGCCACCGTGGCGATAATCGCTTACCCGCTCATCAATGCGACCGGGGTCTTTTGGTCGCCCTACTACCGGGTGACCACCTTTGCCCAGTCCGACGGCAACGACGGAACCGAGTGGCAGATCTATGTCAACGGGATCCCACATCAGAGACTGACCACGGCAGCGACCCGCCTGGAGCAGGAACCGTTCTATGACGAGCCCTATCGGCGGGTCACCAAACCACCTGAGCAGGTACTGATCGTCGGCGCCGGAACCGGCACCGATGTGTCGATCGCCCTGTCCCACGGGGTTACGCAGGTCGACGCAGTCGAGATAGACCCACGGCTGTTGCGCTTCGGGCGAGAGCACAACCCCGACCGCGCGTACGAGGATCCTCGGGTGACCACCTACGTCAACGACGGCCGCGCGTTCCTGGAGCGGACTGACAAGAAATACGACCTGATCTTGTTCGCACTGCCGGACTCACTGACCTTGGTGTCTGGCGCGAGCGCTCTGCGACTGGAGAGTTATCTGTTCACCGAGGAGGCCATCCAGTCGGCCCGCAAGCACCTCGCCCCGGGCGGGGCGTTCTCTATGTACAACTTCTACCGCGAGCAGTGGCTCGTGGACCGGTTGGGGAACACGCTGGCCAACACTTTCGGCCACTCGCCGTGCCTGCTGTCCAGCCCAGAGGCGGTTTCGCTGGCGGTGTTCGTGGTCGGCGCGACGCCGGCCGACCAGCGGTGCGAGACGACGTGGGCCCCGACCGAAACGCCACCTGAGCCGTCCACCGACGACCGGCCGTTTCTGTACGTCCTAGAAAACACCGGGTTCTTGGGCATCCCGACGATCTATCTGGCGGCGATCGGCTTGATCGTGTTGTTCAGCGCGCTGGCCATCGGTCTGGCCGGCGGTGTGGGTCAAGCCCGAACGATGTGGCAATACCGCGATCTGTTCCTGCTGGGAGTTGCCTTCCTGTTGCTGGAGACCAAGAGCGTCACCGGGTTCGCGCTCTACTTCGGCACCACATGGCTGGTGAACGCGCTGGTCTTCGCAGGCGTGCTGGTCGCCGTGCTCGCGGCGGTCGAGATCACCCGACGCTTCCGGACGCCGCCTTTGCGGCTCATGTACTTCGTTCTGTTCGGCAGCCTCGCCCTGGCCTGGCTGGTGCCGGCTTCCTGGGTGCTCTCGCTGCCGTTTCCCGCGCGGCTGGTGGTGGCTATCCTGCTGGCCTTCCTGCCGATCATGGCCGCAAACATCATCTTCGCTAAGCGCTTCGAGTCGAGCGCCCATCCAATGACCGCATTCGGCACCAACCTGCTGGGCGCGATGATCGGTGGTTGCCTGGAGTACGCGGCCCTGGCCACCGGCTACCGCTGGCTACTGGTCATCTGCGCATGCCTCTATCTGGCCGCCTACCTGATCATGCCGCATGAGTCACCTCGACGGATGGCGTTGGGAAGCCCTGGTGGACGGAGTGTCCTGACCGGCTCACCCTAGAAACCTGTAATTCTCAGGGGTTCGATCCGCTAAACGTGACGGCCGGGTAGCCCGGCAGCTCTACCCGCACCCGGAGATAGCGAGTCTGGAACAGCTCTGTCGTGTCCTCGACTCGGAACGTCTTACTGATCGTGCCTTTCGCCCCGGAGGCGATCACGGTGGCACCACTGGCCACCTCTGGCGGGACCAATTCCTGGCCCCGATCGCCGTGATAAGCCAGGCTCATCGAGACGTCGCTGGAACCGACTGCCCTGCCGGCGTTATCGACAAAGACCGACACTGTGACCTCCTTGCCGGGTATCTTCAGCGGCCCCTTGGCTCGATCGTTGTCCACCTCCGACATCTTGAAGTCGCCGAGCTCGTAGCGGGTGCCGTCGGGGAAGACCGCCCGCTGGTGCAGGGTCAGGTTGTTCTGCCCGACCTCGGCGGCGCAGCCGCACAGCAGAATGAGCCCCGCGATCCCGACTGCGACTCGTCTCACGGTTAGGAGCGTAGTGCGCACACGCAGACGCCGAGCCAGGGCAATGTTCGAAGGTGAGCGGACTCCAAGCGTTCGTTTTTACCGTCGACTTTCGTCCAGGTCCATGCACGAACGCCCCCGAAGCGGAATACTTCCGAGCGGCAAAGTCTGCCGCGTAGATCGGGGGCAAGATGATCAAGATCAACAAGTTGGCTGGCATGTGTATTGCAGCAGCTGCACTTCTAGCGGTAACGGCTCCGGCCGCACATGCTGCTCCGCCGGAGCCCTTCACCATCAACGAGAGCATCGACTTCACAAGCGATGAGCCCCCGACCTTCACGGCGACGGGCGCTCTGTGTGACTCCGGCACATTTGAGGACGAAGTCATAGCGGTGGGTGGAGGTAGGGGTCCTAACTCAAAGGTCAACTTCCAAATCCGCACTGTCTATACCTGTGCTGACTTAACTGGCACGTTCTTTGCCCAGAAGCACGTCTTTGTGACGGCAAACGAGGACGGGTCGTCTACCAACACCGGACCAATCACCCTCCACGGGGGGACGGGCGACTACACCAGACTTAACGGCCATGGCGTCGACAACGGCACGGCAAGCGCAGATGGCATCGGAATTGGCACGATCACAGGTGTTCTCACTTTGCGATAAGCATCTGCCGGGCGACGGCCTTCACCCCCCAGAGCCGGTCGCACACCTGGTGGAGCTGGCGCTGGCATGCGCCGTTGTGCGCACTCCGGCAGTGGGTGCACCTACAGCCGCTGTGCCAGCGTTCCGGTGTGCCGTGCGCAGCCTCACTCACCAGGGGAACGCTGGCGGACGTGATCGAACTGGCTCCTCGGCTCATGAAGGTGTTCGGAGATAGGCTTGCCGAAGCGCTGCCGGACGGCGTGTCCACGCGCGAGGTCCCGCGTACGGATCGGACCGAGAGGACGTGCCGCTACTCGTTCCTGGTCAACGATGTCCCGCTCGGCGGTGGGCCGCGGCCGCACGTCCATCAGGAGCGGATGAGTGGTTCTACGTGCTGCACGCGAGCGCGATTCGATTCATAGAGACAATTGTTTGCGACGTTTCGACTGACAAAGAATTGAGCGGGAGTGCCAGCCGCAACCTGCCGCCGAACGCTCCCGCCTTGCTGCGAACCTTCCGGCGCTGGCATGTGATCTATCGCCCATCGCCGTTGCCTCGACGTAAACATCGCCGTTGCCTCGACGTAAACAACTGCGCCATGCTCATCGTGTGCCGTTCTTCATGGACCGCCACGAGTTCGTCGGCCTCTCAGCCGAGGAAGCCGCACTCGCGCACCTCAAGGATCTTAAGATCCAGGGCAGGTACGGTGTCCGATTCCTCACCTACTGGTTCGACGAGGAGCGCCAGACCGCGTTCTGCCTGGCGAAAGCGCCCAGCGCTGATGCGGTCGAGGAGGTCCACCGCGCATCGCACGGCTACATGGCGTACCAGATCATCGAGGTTGACGAGCCCACGGTGGCCCGCTTCATGGGTGGCATCCTCGAGCATCCGCCCGGGGAGGTGTACGTCGAAGCGGCGTTCCGCACAATCCTGTTCACCGACATTGTGGAGTCGACGAGCCTGACCCAGCGACTGGGCGATGCCGGCGCGATGGCGATGGTGCGAGTCCATGACGAGATCGTGCGAGGAACCCTCGAACGTCATCGTGGATCGGAGGTCAAGCACACGGGCGACGGGCTGATGGCCGCATTCCAGTCGGTCGTCAGTGCCATCGAGAGCGCCGTGGAGATCCAGCGGCGAATCGCGGACGCAGAGTCCGCCGGCCGAATGCCCGTCCGCGTCCGCATCGGGATGGCCGCGGGTGAGCCGGTCACCGAGCGTAACGACCTCTTCGGCGCCACGGTGCAGCTTGCCGCGCGACTGTGCTCGCGAGCCGACCCCGGAGGCATCCTCGTCGCGGGCGCCGTGCATGACCTTGCGCTGGGCAAGGGCTTCGCCTTCCGCAGCCGCGGCAGGCTACGGCTCAAAGGGTTCGACTCGGCGATGCCCGCCTTCGAGGTCCTGTGGCGGACGAGTGGATCGTGACCCTCCGGCCGACACACGGAGGATCCGGGACTAGCTGCCCGGTCCATGGCCGGGTTTTGCATCACCGACGCAGGACCCCGGATCGCTCATCCGCAATTGAGCAACTCAGTAAGAAATATGAGTTTAATTTGGTGCTGAAAATCCAGAACCGCAGTCCTGCTCCGCTTGCGCGAGCCGGCGGTGATCTTCAGCAAGGGTGCCGGCAGACGTTTTGCCTATGCAGACCAGGACTGATTCCTTCCTGCTCCTTAGTGACCCTTCGACTACGCTTGTTTGAGGTCTTCAAAATTGATCTTCTGGATGGACTAAACCGCTCGGACAAGGTTGGTGTAGCATTTTTGATGCGAATCAACGCGCCTGGCAAAGAAATCTTAGTGGAGAACTGATTACTTTAGGCGGAACCGAGTTCGGTGGAGACGGTCCTTTCAGGCTCCAAGAATGAGTATAATCGGGGAATGGATCGCCGACGGTTCCATCAGCATTAGTTCGACGCCCGACTGCAATGAGGCGCCAGTCTGATGACATTAGGGGCAGGTTCGGAAATTCCGCTAGCGGTCCGGCGTTGAAATCCTTTAGTGTCGATTCTTTCCAGGATGTCGTGGCGGTCGTGGCCTCGCGTCCAACGAGAGACTCGCCTACGTTCAACGACTTAAGTCATGGCTGTGAGCCGCTCATGGGACGAAGATCGTGCCTGAGCGGTTCGGCCCGTGGAACACCGGGTTTGCTGCCCCTGAGTCGCACTCAGTCCGCGAGAGGTGCCACCCGCCGGCGAGCGACCACGTCGTGGTTGTGTCGCACCGACCGCGGCCGACGGGCTGGCACCCGGAGGCGTCGTACCACTTCGCCACCTCGGTGGAGGGGGGAAACGCGCGAGCACAGGAGTTGGCTGGCGAGGGGGAGATTGGTGTGGGCGCGGGTGAGGTCGGCGGGCAGGCGCTCTCGCTGGGCTCATCGACCACGTGGCGATCGACATCGTGCCGGTCGTCTTCGGCCGAGGAAGCCGTACGTCGGGACGCTCGCTGACGGCCACCTGATGCTCGATGATCCCCAGGTGGTCATTCAAGGCGACCGGGGTGCTCCATTTGCGTTATCCGGTCCATCGGGGATAGCGATATCGCGCACCGTCGACCAGTCAGATACTTCGTTGTGCTGGTGACGTTCTTAGTCTGCACCCACTCAGCGTTCAGGCTGGTGTTGCTGCCGGTGTCACTGCCCCGGGAGTGTAATAGATCTTCTGAAACTGCAAACCGGTAGCCGCCAGACGCGCGGACCAGGACGGCATATTGCTGGCCGCTCACTCTCGCCGGAAAGTTGAAAATGACGATCACGACTTAGCCGAGGATTCGATGGTCGATGTCGATTGAAGTGACAGAAAAGTCACAACTTAGCTCGACCTGCGCCCGGGTTTCCGAGTAACGTCGAGTCAAGACGCATCCGGCTAGGCGCCGAGAACAGGTGAGGAGAACGGATGATAAAGGAAAAGATCCCCGTCTCAGATACGTTCCGAAGCAAGATTCTGAGCGATCACTGCGGGTTTAAGGTCACCTTCACCATCACCGGCACCATCACGGTCTTGACTGCACCCCAAAAACCGGTCGGCCCGCAGGACCTGCAGGTGGCCAATATCGCCGGCTTCTTCGCCGCGGGCAGCAACCAGGTGCCGTTCCAGACGGCCAAGACCGAGATCACACGGGTCGAACCTGACGGTACGGTCCTCACCAGCGTCGCGGGCAAATCAGTTGAGTTCACCGGCCTGCAGTTGCAGACCAACCTCGAGACCGGTAAGACCATCATGATCAATGAGCCACACGTCACTAACCTTGACTCGATCTGCGAGCAGCTAAAGAGCTGACCGTACAGCAACCATTCAGGACCTGGAAGAGCTATTGGCGTGTCGGCAATCAGCGCAGCGTTTTCGGCCAGGTGCTATGGGACGCCCGCCCAGCCCGTTCGGATCATCTTGGCCGAGGGTTCGTTCCTCACTCTTGACGCTTTGAAGTAGCGGTAGCGCTTGCTCGGACCGGCGCTCGATCGCGCGACGACGGCGGGCGGAGATCTGGTTCCGCCCGCCGTCGCCACTGGCTGATCAATTTCCGCCAGCGCGAGCCTGCGGCCGCGGTCGCCGATCAGGAGTTGGCCGCGCGCTCGATGGCTCGGGCCTCGACCTCAATCGGCTCGACACCCGTGGCCACGGAGACCCCAGGGCTCGCGAGATGTGTCCCTAGCCGGTCAGGTGGACCGGTGGCAGGTCGTTGCCCGTGAGCGTCAGGTCAAACGTGGCGGACAGGATGACGACATGCTGATTGCCTGTACATTCGAGCGTGGACAGTGGCGAAACCGTTAACGAGCCGGTCGTCTGCCCGTTGCGGACGTCGAATGTCCCCGTCGCGTTGACGTCGGTCGTCTCGCTCTTGGGGACCCCATTCACGGGGTTGCCGCTCTTGGTGAAGCATTGAGACGTCGTTGTGACGGTGCCGGTGAGTGTGAAATCGACAGACGTCACGGTATTGCCTAGTCCGGCCGCCTTCCACGAGACGACGAGACTGTTGCCCTCCACGGTGGCCGTCGGGCCCTTGACGTAGTGCGGGCTGTCCGCCGCTGCCGGAGAGGCCCAGACCGCCAACATGGTAAGAGCGGCGAAGAGTGAAGCCACCAGTGTGATGAGCTTCCTGCGCATAATTACCTCCACATAACTTCGAAATTCTTGCTCCTGTTGCTGCGCGAGATGCCAGTCAAGAGCCCCCGCTGATGGCCGAATCCCCTCCCCCGACCGAGCGTGAGTCGCTCGCGCTCGTCCTCTATCCGACCGCGCCCAGACGGAAGCACTCGCATCGACAGCGCTTGGGGTACGCGCCATCACTTCTGTCGGGCTGGGTCAGTGGTAGAGCCGATCGGCGTGAAGGTCGTGGGGGTCCGCGCGGCTGAGCGTGACCGAAGTGCTGCGCCTCGACAACCGGGATCTCCGCTTCCGTCTGCGATACATTCCCCCGCACCCCGTTACGCGCCTCCAGGGAACGTCTGCGCATGATGAAAAGGGTGTCGTGATTCCTGAGGCCTCGGCCAGCCAGCGAGATAGGCAGGGCGCTCGACCGCGCGAGCGCAGCGCGGCCTGGGTACGGCGATGCGGCCGGGGAATCATCCGATTGGCCGCCCGCGATGTCCGCGGCCCGCTCTGCAGTCACCCTTTGCCGCTGGAAGCGAAGCGGCTCATGACGGCCCCAACGATCGCGGCCGTATCCGCCCCGCTCGCGAGCCAAGCTGCCCCCTGCGTAAGGCCCCGAGCACGGTAGGTATCGATGCTGTTATACATCAGTCCAGATCTGTGGTCCACGTCGGGGTGCACTTCCAGGGCTTAACGTCTAGCGCCTAACGTCCCTTCGCGGCCAGCTGTTTATGTCGCCGACTTCCACGGCCAGCGGGCCGTGGTGACGCAATGATCAAGATCCGCCAAGTCCTTGTCCAGAGAGGCTTCCCTGGCCCGCGGCAACCAGGTCCACCGCCGAGTCCACGACTTCGCCGAACGGATCCGCGGCATGATCGACCAACTCGACGCCATCCAGAAACACAACTCCTGCAGATGCTCATCGAGGAGGTCCGCGTCACAAAATGGCACATAGAGATCCGCCTACGCATCGCCCTCGATCACCTCTGCAGGACCCACGAGAGCCAGACCGCTCTCCCGACCCGCAGCCGGTCATAAACAGCTTGGGAAAGGAGCTACTTCCCTGCCGGGATGTGCTTCACGCATATAGCCGAGCGAGGGCGGCAGCCTCTCAGGGGCCAAGTCGAGCAATCCGACCTCGAGGAAGGCGAACCATGGCATTGACTAGGGCAAATACTAAGCGCACCCGGAGGGATTCGAACCCCAACCCTCTGATCCGTGGATCCCGCGAGAGGTCTCTTGCCGTCCGCCGAGGTCTATTAAGCGGGGCGGCGCGTGCCCAGGTCCCTGAGCGGCTAGCTTCGTGTAGCCGAGTTGCTGTCAACGTTGCTGTCAAATGCGAACGCAAGGTGAGCCGCGAGGTTGGGGAGGCAGGCGTCCCCATCAACCTCGTCTACCTGGAACCAGCACGCGGCTGGTGTTCGGCGCGGATGACCTCACCGCAGCAACGGCAGCGCTTGCGCAGCAGCCAGTGCCCCCGAGATAGGGCGTCGGACCAGACTGGGAGCGTGCGGCGTGTGGTGTTGTTCGCGTCGGTAGTCGTGGCGGTGGTGCTGTTCATGGTGCTGTTTTCCTGGGCGTTTCAGCGGCGTCTGATCTATCTGCCGTCCACCGGCGCCGCGCCGCCGGCGGCTACCATGCTGGCGGCCGGGCGCGACGTACAGCTGACAACAAGTGACGGACTGATGTTGGGAGCGTGGTACATCCCGGCACGCGGCGCGGCCGATACATTCACGGTTCTGGTTGCCAATGGCAACGCCGGTGACCGCAGCCTGCGGGCGCCCCTTGCCCGAGCGTTGGCGAACCAAGGTTTCGGGGTGTTGCTTTTCGACTACCGGGGCTATGGCGGAAACCCGGGGAGCCCAAGCGAGGAAGGGCTGGCTCGGGACGTACGCGCCGCTCATCGGTTCCTCACCGACGAGGGCGTGCCCGGCGAACGCTTGCTGTACTACGGCGAAAGCCTCGGCGCTGCGGTGGTCGCTGAGCTAGCGACCGAGCACCCGCCGGCAGGGCTTGTATTGCGGTCACCGTTCACCGACCTCGCGTCGGTGGGACAGATTCACTACCCGTTCTTGCCCGTACGTGCGTTGCTGAAAGACCGTTACCCGGTAGCCGAGTACGTAGCGCGCGTCACCGTACCGATCACTGTCGTGTATGGCACTAAGGACACCATCGTTCCTCCCGAGGAAAGCCGACGGTCGGTCGCCGGCGCCCATGGGCCGATACGCCTTGTCGCGGTGGAGGGCGTGGAGCATAACGACCCAGCACTGCTAAACGGGAATGCCCTGATGCAGGCGGTTATGGAACTGGCGAACGAGATCAACCGCAACCCATAGCAGTGAGCCCACAACCGGAGCCCACATACACGTCGGCTCCGACCGAGCCGGCGTACTCAGGCTCTGTGAGCGCACCGATCATCGGACCGACGAAAATCCAGCAGGGTGGTGCCGTCGTCTTCACCGATGAGCGCCCACCCGCCGAACCAGGCCGACCGGCCCGAGCAACGGCCGACTTGCACGTCGGTCTGGCCGAGCTCGGCCGCGAGCTGGATGACCTCACCAGCGCAGAGGCACACCTCGAGTCGGCCCGCGTTCTCGGTGAACGGGCCTCCATAACCGAGAACCGGCACCGCTGGTACGTCGTCATGGCGCAGGTCCGCGCCGCTCGTGGCGACTACGACACCGCGATACGCCTGCTCGACGAGGCCGACACGCTCTACCGGCGCGGCTTCTACCCTGACGTCCACCCCATCGCCGCACTGAGGGCCCGAGTCCAGATCGCCGCAGGGGGACCTGTCGTCGGCGGGCGCGTGGGCCGAGGATCGAGCTGTCAGTGTGGATGACGAACCGGACTACCTGCGTGAGTATGAGCACCTGACTCATGCCCGGCTCCTGCTCGCCGAGGAACAGGCTGATCAGCACATCGACGGCGCAGCCGGTGCCTCGCCAGGCGCGAAGGTGCTTGGTCTTCTCGACCGGCTGCATGCCGCGGCGGCGGAGGCTGGGCGGGACGGCAGCGTGCTGGAGATCCGACTGCTTCAGGCCCTGGCTCACCATGCCCGCGGTGACCTCCCACAGGCGCTCGCTGCACCTCGCCGAAGCTTGGTCGACACATCGGAGCCGAACAGCCACGTGCGGCTGTACCTGAGGGCGCCCCGATGCTGGCCATGCTGCAGCATGCTGCGGGTTCCCCGACCCCGCGGTGCAGGCGCACGCCCGACGACTCCTCGAGCGCGCTAACCTCCGTCGAGGCGGCAGCCGAGCCACAGCAAGCGCTGGCCGAGCCGTTGAGCCACCGCGAACTGCAGGTGCTCCGGGGCTTCTTGACAGCGAGCTCACCGGACCAGAGATCGCCCGTGAGCTTTACGTCACGCTCAATACGCTGCGCACGCACACCAAGCGCATCTTCACCAAGCTCGACGTGACCACCCGGGCAGCGGCGGTGCGCTGCGCCCACGAACTAGGGCTCCTCTAGTCGGGGGCGCTGCCTTTGGGGCGCCGACGCTCGCCATGCAAGACGCCGCGACCAGCGCCCTGCAAGGTCAGGTCGCTCCAGACGCCGCGCTTAGCGAGCTGCAGAGCAGGCTCGAATCGCTCACGAAGTAGCCGTCAAACTGGTGGATGTGTCGGCTCCCGCCAGCCATCGGGCGGGAGCCGACCCACATCACCGAATAGCAACCAACATCGCCGAAGGAGCGATCATCTTGTCCAGCACCACCTTCAACATCGGCGTCCTCGGGGCCGGCCAGATCGCGCAGGCCGCGCACTTCCCCGCCGTACGCAAGGCCAAGACCGCGCAGCTGTATGCGATCTGCGACGCCGCCGACGACCTGCGCGAGCGAATGGCCGCCGTCCACCAGCCGACCACCACATTCGCCGACTACGACGCGATGCTCGCCGACGACAACGTCGACGCCGTGATCGTCGCCGTCGCCGACCAGTTCCACGTCCCGCTGTCGATCAAAGCCCTCGAGGCCGGCAAACACGTGCTGGTCGAGAAACCCATGTCCACCACCATCGAGGACGCCGAAGCCCTGCTCGAAGCCGCGAAGACTCACAGTCGGGTGGTGCTGGTCGGCCATGAGAAGCGCTACGACCCCGGCGTCGCATTCGCCCACGACTTCATCCGGGGCGAGATCGGCGAGCTCATCGGACTGAAGCACTGGTACTGCGACTCCACCTACCGCTACAGCATCACCGACACCCTGCAGCCGATCATCGAGTCCAGCTCCGCACCCCGCCGACCGCCCGGCAACCCCAAGGCCGACCGGCAGCGCTACCTGGTCCTCGGCCACGGCAGCCACATGCTGGATACGGCCCGGTACCTTGGCGGCCCCTTGGAGGCTATCCGGGCTCGGCTGTCGACGAAGGCCGACACGTACTGCTGGTTCCTCGAGGTCGCCTACGTCAACGGCTGTCTCGGTCAACTCGACCTCACCATCGCGGTCCGGATGGACTGGTGGGAAGGCTTCCAGGTCTACGGCAGCGAGGGCAGCGTGGTTGGAAAGCTGTTCAACCCGTGGCACCTCCGCGCCGCGGAAGTGCAGGCCTTCTCGGTTAAAGACAACCAATACCACCAGCCGATCGGCGAGGATGCCAACGTGTTCCGCCTCCAAGTCGAGGACCTCGTCAACGCGGCCATCACCGGCGCCACGCCGCGCGGCGCGACCGCCGAAGACGGGCTCGCCTCCGTCCGCGCCATGGTCGCTCTCACCAAGTCGGTGACCACCGGCGACTGGGTCAAGCTCGACGACATGACCGGAGGGCTGGTCTGATGCAGCTCGGAATCTTCGCCAAGACCTTCGACCGGCCCGACGTCGCCTCCTGCCTCCAGGCCGTCGCCGACGCCGGCATCCCCGCCACCCAGTTCAACCTGTCCGTGGCTGGGCTGCCCACCATCCCTGACGAGCCCGTGCCGGATGACGTCGTGGATGCCATTCGGGCGGGCGCCGACCAGGCCGGTGTCGCACTTGCCGCGATCTCCGGCACCTTCAACACCGCCCACCCCGACCCGGCACACCGGCAGAGCTACCTGGCCCGGTTCCCGCACCTGTGCGCGGTCGCCCGAGACCTGCAGATCGGCATCATCACCCTCAACAGCGGGTCCCGCGACCCCGACGACATGTGGCGCTGGCACCCCGACAACACCACCCCGAAGACGTGGGCTGACTCCCGCACCACCCTCCAGGCTCTGGCGACACTCGCCGAGAACCACGGCCTCACAGTCGCCGTCGAGCCCGAACACAGCAACGTCGTCGCCACCGCTGACCACGCGATCACCATGCTCGACCAGATCGGCTCCCCCGCCCTCAAGATCATCTACGACGCGGCCAACCTGCTCGACCCAGATAGCTACGACCCGGCTGCCGCTGCTGCGGCAATCACCCGCGACATCGCCACCCTGGGACCGCACATCGCACTGGGGCACGCCAAGGAACTCATCGCCGACCGCGCCCCAGCCGCCCCCGGCACGGGCCTGCTGCCCTGGCCGCTGATCGTGCGCACCCTGCACGAAGCCGGGTTCGACGGCACGCTAGTCATCCACGGCCTGCCCGAGGCCAGCGTCCCGCACGCCGTGACCACGCTCGAGGCCGCACTCGCCGTGGCCCCAACCACATGAGCGCACCCTCAGCGACGGGCCGACTTCAGATCGGCGGCGGCAGCCTGGTCTACCAGACGATTGACGCCACGGGCGGCGGATCCATGCCCTTCCTCTTCCAGCACGGGAGGGGCGGTGACGCGAACCAGCCCCTCGGCTATATCGGAGACGCACCGCCCAGCCGAGTGATCAGTTTGAACGCGCGCGGCCACGGCCCGAGCAGCGGCATCGACCCAGCCGCGGTCACCTTCGAACCTTCGTCGACGACGTGATCGCCATCGCCGACCGGCTTGAGCTTGCTCGGTTCGTCGTCGGGGGCATCTCCCTCGGTGCCGGGACCGCGCTGAACCTGGCCATCCGCTATCCGGATCGGGTCACCGCGCTCGTGCTGTGCCGGCCAGCCTGGCTCGACCGACCTCAAGCTGAGTTCAACCGCCACGCCTACACCGAAATCGCGGATCTACTCGAGGGCTACCCACCCGAGACAGCTGCCGCGCGCTACACCCAGTCCCGCACGTACCAAACCGTCCGCAACCTCTCCCCGGCGGTCGCGGCATCCCTCCTCGGCCAACTCAGCCGACCACGCGCAGCCCAGAATGCAGTCATCCTGTGCGCCTTCCCAGGTTCCGGCCCGACAAGCTCAATCGACACTTGGCGGGCCGTCGAAGTGCCCACCCTTGTCATCGGACACCGCGACGACCCCTCCCACCCGTACGAGATCGCCGAGGCCTACGCCGACACCATCCCCCGTCTTCGATTCCTCAGGACAGATGCTGACCCGCCGAGCCATCGCCACCCCCCGGACCGGCGGGCCCGCCGGAGTCATCGCCGCCATCCTCGACCAGATCCGCGAAGCTGTCGCCCAGCACCCCGGGACGGTGGTGGCTGCCGGCGTGAGCGCCCTCGGGACCGTCGAATCCCGCACCGGCCTCATCCGCAGCGCGCCCACCCTGGCTTCAACAACATCCGCTCGGCCCGCGCCTCCCCGACGCGCTGCAGCTGCCCGTCCAGGTCCATAACGACGCCAACGCCGCAACCATCGCCGAGCAGCTACGGGCGTCGTGTGCCAACGGACGGACTCGCCGATAACAACGTCGGTGGCCGTGACGGGCGGTTCGGACATGAAGTCCATCCTCGCAGCAGCCGGATCGTGGACCAGCCCTGGTTGCGGCACCTAGTTGCGGCACCCGCGAGTCATCACGGGACGAACCGCGAGACCATCGTCGTAAGGAGACAGCAGATGCCGCAAGCAAGGTCGTCACTCGCGGCCTAGATAGCTAAGGAGTGCTCGTGCAAACCCAACAAGGTGAGGTTCTGCTTGTGACTCCGGCAGAACGTAAGCCCGGACCTTCCACGCCGGGGATGGATCGGCAGCAGGCCTTCGCTACCGACGGAACGTGGTCTGGCTTCGTGCGTACGGAGCCTGACATGGTGTCGGGCTGGCATCATCACGGCGTATACGAGACGGTGATCTACATCTTGACCGGTGCACTCAAGATGGAATTCGGCCCGAATGGCTCGAGCACTGTGGAGGCGGGCCCCGGCGACTTCGTGTACGTGCCAAAAGGCGCAGTACACCGCGAGAGCAATCCCTCGGCAGAGCCAGCCGACATTATTGTCGTGCGAGCCGGTTCGGGAGAGTCCACATTCAACGTGGACGGTCCGGCGCCCGCTTAGCGCACGCAGGCCGAATGGCAAAGCGGGGATCCTCTTCGACGCCGCACTCACGCGGGACGACAGCCTTGACACCAGCGGCCGCATTACGGAGGGAGCGTCTTGCGTTGCGAGCGGTCTGAGCGTGGTTGTGGGGGCTCTTCCGACCGACAGCGTCACTTCCGGCCACCGCCAGCCCTCGGAGTTGGATGTCGTTCATGATCACATTCGGCTTCGCCAGCACCAGATAGCTGCGGTCGCCTGCATTGTGCAAATGGCTCGGGCACGCCACAGCGAGCTTCACGATGGCGACCCACGTTCACAGCCAGGACGATGCCCCGGCAGCGGCCGGGGCCATGTACGCGACGGTCATCGGTCAGAGGCTCTCACAGAGCAGCGCGTGAAACTCGTGTGAAACTCTGGCAGACCAACAGAGATAGGAGAGTCAAGGCACAGCAAAGGAAAATGGCTTTGACTAGGGGAAACACTGGCGCACCCGGAGGGATTCGAACCCCCAACCTTCTGATCCGTAGT
>JBKOUS010000141.1:0-4891 GCA_046723505.1 Actinomycetota bacterium | reverse complement strand
CCCCGAGGCTGGAATTTGAACCTACCCAAAGCATCGGCCGCCAAGCTAACCTTTCTGCGTCAGGAGGTTGGCGATGCGAATCTATGAACTGCTCCGCGGCAAGGGCTTCGATGTCATCACCGTTCGGCCGACGACACCGGTCTCGGAAGCCCTCGCGCTGCTCAAGGAGTACAACCTCGGGGCCGTCGTGGTATCCACCGACGGAAAGCAAATCTCAGGCATCATGACCGAGCGTGACGTGGTGCGTCGGCTCTGTGATGGATCGGACTTTCTCGACTCGCCCGTCTCGGACGTGATGACCAGTGAGGTTCTTACCTGTCGACCGGAAGAGTCGGTCCAGTCGCTGATGGACACGATGACCGAGCAGCGCATCCGGCATCTGCCCGTTGTGGATGACTTTGGACGATTAGCCGGCCTGGTCAGCATCGGTGACGTCGTGAAGTCACACATATCCCAGATCGAGTTCGAGCGCGACCAGCTGGAGGGCTACGTCTCACACAGCTGAGCCGCTACCCAGGCAACACAGCGTTACAAGTTGATCATGTGGCCGGAGATACCGTGGGCTACTTCTTTGAGCGCCTCGGACAGTGTTGGGTGCGCATGCACATTGCGCGCGACCTCCTCGGCGGTCAAGTCCCATAGCTGTGCGAGCGTCAGCTCAGGCAGCAGCTCGGTAACGTCCGGCCCGATCATGTGGAGGCCCAGGATCTCGCCGTACTTGGCGTCCGCGACCAATTTGACGAAGCCGGACGCCTCACCCAGTCCGTGGGCCTTGCCATTGGCCGTGAACGGGAACTTAGCGGTCTTGACGTCGTAACCCATGTCCTTTGCCTGCTGCTCGGAGTAACCGAATGAACCAATCTGCGGCTGGCAGTAGGTGGCCCGCGGGATCATGTCGTAGTTAACCGGCATGGTTTCGGCGCCCGCGATGGTCTCTGCGGCGACCACTCCCTGCGCCTCGGCTGTATGGGCAAGTAGCAGCTTGCCGGTGCAGTCGCCGATGGCGTAGATGTGCGGCACGTTGGTGCGCATGTAGTCGTCGATTTCGATCGCACCGCGATCGGTGAGCTTGACGCCGGTGCTCTCCAGCCCGTAGCCCTCCGTACGCGGTGCAAAGCCGATTGCCTGCATCACCTTGTCAGTCTCCAGGACCCTGCTCTCGCCGCCCTTCGTCGGCGAGACGGTGACCTTGACCTTGTCGCCGGATTCCTCGATAGCCTCGACCTTGGTGCCCGTGAGCATGGTCACGCCGAGCTTCCTGTAGGCCTTGGCGAGCTCGGCTGAGACTTCTGGCTCCTCCAGCGGCACCACCCGATCCAGGAACTCCACCAGGGTGACTTGTACGCCGTAGTTGGCCATCACGTACGCGAATTCGACACCGATCGCACCTGCCCCGGCGATGATGATCGATTCCGGGAGGCTGTCGGTCATGATCTGCTCTTCGTAGGTCACCACACGTTCACTCAGCGAGGTGCCCGGCAGCAACCGCGTTGTCGCTCCGGTGGCGATGATCACGTTGTCGAAGGTAACGGTCTCGGTGCCCTTCGGACCCTCGACGCTGAACGTCTGGTCGCCGGTGAACGTAGCCCAGCCATCGAACTCGGTAACCTTGTTCCTCTTCATCAAGTAGTGCACACCCTTGGCCATCCGGTCGGCAGCTGTACGACTGCGCTTCCACGCCGCACCAAAGTCGAATGTCACGTCGCCACTAATGCCGAAGACGTCTGCCTCGCGGTTGAAGATGTGTGCGATCTCGGCGTTTCGCAACAGTGCCTTCGTCGGAATGCACCCGACGTTGTTGCAGACGCCTCCCCAGTACTTCAGCTCGATGATGCCGGTCTTCAAGCCCAGCTGTCCGGCACGCACAGCGGCCACGTACCCGCCGGGGCCTGCACCTAGTACGACGACCTCAAAGTGTGCACTCATGGCCCAACTGTAGGGGTCCGTGTTGGTTGTCGGCCAGGGGCCTGCTATCGTCGTGGCCCGTCATCCAGCGACTATCTCAGGTGGTCGAGCGCGCAAAAAGGGCCATCTTATCGGTGAGTTGACCGCAAACTATCTCATATATGAGTTACGGTGCCTGAATGACCGAAGTGACTGACACCTACCTGGACCGGATCGGGGGCTTGATCCGGGATGCACGCAAGCATCGTGGCCTGACCCAAACCCAGCTTGCGGATGTGCTCGGCACCAGCCAGAGCGCTGTGCATCGGATTGAGGCCGGGAATCAGAACCTCAGTCTGGAAATGGTGAACCGCATCGCCGAGGCGCTTGACTCGCCATTGATCTCGGTAGGCGGCAGCGGACCGCTGCACCTGCGGGTGCAGGGTGGCGCCAACCTGACCGGGATGATCGAGGTGCGATCGTCGAAGAACGCCGCAGTCGGGCTACTGTGCGCGTCTCTTCTCAACCGCGGTCGCACGGTCATCCGCGGTATCGCGAAGATCGAAGAGGTCAATCGGATCCTGGAAGTGCTCACCAGCATCGGGGTCCGCGCCACTTGGTCGTCCGACGGCAATGATCTTGAGCTGGTACGGCCCGCGGAGCTTTCTCTGGATGAGATGGATCTGGAGGCCGCTCGCCGTACCCGCTCGGTGATCATGTTTCTCGGCCCGCTGCTGCACTCCTACTCAGCGTTCAAGCTGCCGTACGCGGGAGGTTGCGACCTGGGAGCGCGCACGATTGAGCCACATCTCCAGGTCCTGCGGCGATTCGGCCTGGATGTGGTGCCGACGGACGGCTTCTACCACTGCACCGTCGACGAGTCGGTCGAGCCCACCCGGCCGATCACCCTGACCGAACGTGGCGACACGGTTACGGAGAATGCATTGCTCGCCGCAGCGCTGTCGCCGGGGGTAACCGTGCTGCGCAACGCCAGCCCGAACTACATGGTCCAGGACCTGTGCATCTTCCTCACCCACCTGGGAGTTGAGATCGACGGCATCGGGACGACCACGCTGCGGGTGCACGGCGTGGAGAGCGTCAACACCGATGTCGAGTTCGCGCCGTCGGAGGACCCGATCGAGGCGATGAGCCTGCTCACCGCCGGGATCGTCACCCAATCAGACTTGACGATCAAGCGGGCGCCGATCGAGTTTCTCGAAATCGAGCTCGCGATCTTGGAAGAGATGGGTCTGAACTTCTCGCTCAGCGAGGAGTACCTGGCGAAGAACGGCCACGCGCGGCTGGTGGACCTGACCGTACGGCCGTCGGAGCTGCGCTCCCCCATCGACAAGATCCACCCAATGCCTTTTCCAGGGCTGAACATCGACAACCTGCCGTTCTTTGCGGTGATCGCCGCGACCGCGCAAGGCAAGACGATCATCCACGACTGGGTTTATGAAAACCGGGCGATCTACCTCACCGAGCTCAATCGGCTTGGGGCTCGCGTCCAGCTGCTCGACCCCCATCGGGTCATAGTGGAGGGCCCGACGCGATGGCGTGGTCAGCAAGTGGTCTGTCCCCCCGCCCTGCGACCTGCGGTGTGCATTCTGCTTGGCATGCTCGCCGCGCGCGGAGAGTCGATGTTGCGAGATGTCTACGTGATCAATCGTGGTTATGAGGACCTCGCCAACAGGCTCAACGCCCTGGGCGCCAACATTGAGGTCTTCCGAGACTGAACTGCCGGCGCTAGCGGAGGCGCACCGGTTCAAAGGTATTGCTGGGATGGACGACCTCGTCCTGAGCGGCGATGAGAGCCAACTCGGTACCACCGGATTGTGCAGTGATCATGAGGAGCCCATAGATCACTGCCGCGGTGTGGGCGAGTGCTCCCGGCACGTCCCGGGCGCCCAACAGACTGGCTAAGAACGTCGCCGCGGTGACATCCCCGCTTCCGGTGAAGGTTTGAGGCAGCCGCGGTGTGGTCACCAGCCATGCCCCGTCCGTGCTGACTGCAATCATGTCGATGGTTGCCGGCGGCACATTCGGGCGTACCACACTGGTCACCAACACGACCTCGGGTCCGAGCCTGCGCACGGCGTCAACCGCGTTCAACACTTCTGCCACAGTCGAAACGGGTAGACCCGTCAAGGACCGCAGCTCGAACTGGTTGGGAGTGATGATCTGAGCTGCAGGCACGACCCGCTGCCGCATCAGCTCGGGAATGCCCGGCCGGACGTAACAGCCGCGGTCCGCGTCCCCCAACACCGGGTCGCAACAGTAGATTGCGGCCGGGTTGCGCAGCTTGACCAGTGCCACCGTATCCAAGATCATCACACCGATGTCCTCACCCCCTTGGTATCCCGATAGCACCGCATCGACCTCACCCATTACGCCCAGTTCGTCGATCCCCCGCACTACCTCCCTGAGGTCCGGCGCGCTCAGCAGCGGTCCCCGCCACGTCTCATAACCCGTGTGGTTGGAGAAGTGCACCGTTATCACCGGCCACACCTGCACCCCCATCCTCATCAGCGGAAAGGTGACCGCACTGTTGCCAACGTGCCCGTACGCCACTGAGGACTGAATCGACAAGATCGTCGTCACGCGCGTCATTCTGGCAGTGTCTAATTGCCTCGCTCCGCTCGGCGCGGATCGCGCTCTGGAGTCCGCCTACTTCGTCGTCGCTCGCAGACGAAGTAGGCGTGTCTGCTCATTCCTCCTCAGCACGGCGGCGCCCGATCCGGGGTCTAATTGCCTCGCTCCGCTCGGCGCGGATCGCGCTCTGGAGTCCGCCTACTTCGTCGTCGCTCGCAGACGAAGTAGGCGTGTCTGCTCATTCATCCTCAGCACGGCGGCGCCCGATCCGGGGTCTAATCCGAAAATGGACCTGACCAGGCAGGTGCCTGGGTCGGATAGGGCCGTCAGGCGGCGGGTTCGAGGGTGACGCGGTAGCCGAGCGCTTCGAGTTGGCGGATGTGGTTGCGTCGCTTGGCGTGGGTGTTGACGTGGC
>JBKOUS010000010.1:0-7709 GCA_046723505.1 Actinomycetota bacterium | reverse complement strand
GTTCCCCTCACGCTGCAGACCTTTTCCGTGTTGCTGGTTGGTGCTGCTTTGGGCAGTGTCCGCGGAGCGGCCTCCATGGCCCTCTATCTGCTTGCCGGGGTGGCTGGCGTGCCGTGGTTCGCGAGCCAGCAGAGCGGCTGGGCCTTCGCTTCCTTCGGTTACATAGTGGGATTCGTTGCGGCGGCGTGGCTGGTCGGGCGGCTTGCAGAGCGTGGCGCGGACCGCCGCGTGGTGCCGACCATTGGCATGATGGCGCTCGGGAACGTCGTCATCTACGCCTTTGGAGTAGCCGGCCTGATGCTGCTGGCGGACATGTCGCTGAGCACTGCGCTCGCCAAGGGTGTACTGCCGTTCCTCATCGGCGACGCAATCAAGATTCTGCTGGCTGCTGCGCTGCTGCCAGGCACCTGGAAGCTGATCAACTCCCGCCGCAGCTCCTAGATCGCCGGCCATGGCGTTCTCTGCCGAAGTCCTCTCAGGTGGACAGGGTGGCGGTCACGCAGTGGTTGTGCCCAAGGGAGTCGCGGCAACGTTCAGTTCCAAGCGGCCAGCGGTCGTGGCGCTGATCAACGGTGTGGAGTATCGCTCCCGGCTGGCAGTCTATGGTGGCCAAAGCTATCTCGGCCTGCGCAAGGACCTGCTCCGGCGGCTCGAGGTCGGGGTCGGTGACGTGGTCCACATTGAACTCATCGAGGACCATCAGGAACGGGTGGTGGTCGAGCCAGCTGAGCTCACCGCAGCGCTTGCAGAGAATCCCGCAGCCAAGTCCGCGTACGAGCAACTCCCCTACAGCCACCGGACGGAGTACGCGCGATGGATTGAGGAGGGGAAGAAGCCTGAGACCCGTGCTGATCGGGTAGCCAAGACAATCAAACGGCTGACCGAGTCTCGCTGACACGCCAAGCGCTTCGCTCACTCCCCTACCTACCAGGCTTGTCCGCCGCCGGCAAACCAGGTTGGCCTCGCTGTGTTGGCGCTCCGCACATCGTTGCAATCTGTGCGAGGCGCAGGAAGATGGTTTACCTGGGTCTCAGAGAAGAGGGAGAGCGGAGGGAGAAGGGTGCGGGTGCGGCGCTCAGTCGCTGAGGCCAAGCAGGGCGTTCTCGATCACTTCGGTCATCGCAGGGTGGATCCAGTACTGGCCGCGAGCCACTTGGGGTGCGGGCTGCTCGAAACTCATCGCCTGGATCAGCGGCTGAATCAGCGATGACGCTTGCGGCCCGATCAGGTGGGCCCCGAGGATGATCTTCGACTTCGCATCGGCGATGATCTTGACGAAATGGTCCGTGTCCTCCGTGGCCCACCCGAATGCAGTTTCCCCGTAATCCTGACGCGATACGACAAAGTCGATGCCCTGCTCCTCAGCCTGAACCTCGGTGAGGCCAACCGAAGCCACCTGCGGCATGGAGAACACGGCCCGAGGCACGAACCGGCGGTCGCTGGTGATCATCGAGTCCGGGTGAAGCAGATTGTGCTGCACGACTCGAGCGTCCTTGTTGGCAACATGCTTGAGCTGCTCTTGGGAGCACACGTCACCGAGCGCAAAGACCCCTTCAGCGCTAGTTCTTTGGTAGTCGTCAACAATGATCAACCCGTCGTCGTCCACTTTGATCCCTCCGCGCGCCAGGTCGAGGGTGTCGCCGTTCGGCACCCGGCCGGTGGCGATCAGCAATACCTCTGCCTCGAGGTGTTGCTGCGCTCCCTGCAGGCCGCTGAAATGGACGCTTACCCGCCCGTCTGGGAGTCTCTCGATGAGCTCAACAGTCGTTTCCAGACGGACATCAACTCGCCGCCCGAGCAGTTCGGTGAAGCGCTCCGCCACGTCAACGTCCTCTCTTCGCAACAGCACCTCCGAGCGGCTCAACACGGTGACGGAGGTCCCGAACGCGGAGAAGACGTGAGCGAATTCGGCAGAGACGTACCCACCACCGATGATGATCATGGACTGCGGCAGCTCGGGCAGCCTCATCACGGTGTCGGAGGTCTGGAAGTCCACCGAGTCCAGTCCCGCCAGATCGGGGACCACCGGACGGCTGCCGGCCGCAATCACCAGCCGGTCGGCGGTGATCGTGTCGGCCGCGCCGACGTCCAACTCCCGCGGTCCGACGAAGCGTGCGCGCGCGTCGAAAACGGTGACATTGTCGCTTCGCTGCCGGTGCCCTCGACCGCTGGCGGCCATGGGATCAATCCGATCGAAGATCCGCTCCCGAATCTCGCGCCAATGGACGCCTTGGAGATCCAAATCGACTCCGAGCCGGATCGCCTCCACTGTCGAGGCAGCCAGATCGGCCGGGTGGACGAACATCTTGCTGGGAATGCAGCCAACATTGAGGCACGTCCCGCCGAACGTGCCCATCTCGACCAAAGCCACGCTTAGCTGGTCAAATCTGTCGTCGATGATGGAGTTTCCGGAGCCAGTGCCGATGATGCAAAGGTCAAAGTGACGCACCCTGCCATCGTGCCAGTACAGCCGAGCGTTACCGTCCGGTAGCGCTTGCCGTGCGCGAGAAGATCGGGCAACGATAAGGCGTGACTGGCACAACCCTCGGCGGCAGGCTGAGCCGTCATCGGCGAAACCGGATCTGCTACCTCGCGCTCGCGCGGCGCTCCAGCGACTACACGATGCATGCGTGGTACGTGCGAGTGATCGTGTTGGTCATCATCGCCGGTTTGTCAATCGGCAGTCGCAGCAGCTTGCTGGCGATCGGGCTCTGTCTTGCTGCCTCACTTGGCAGCTTTCTGTTATGGATCAACGAGCGTCACCTGCGGCGCGGCACCCAGCCACGCTTCTGGTTGTCGCAGGCCTACCTCCGCAACGTGATCAAAACCGACGGTCGACACCGTCTGAGCCTCGGGTCGTACTTCGAGATTCCGGAAGCCTTCGTGCTGATCGCGATCCCGTCCTGGATAGCGACCGATGATCCGCTCTGGGCACGCCTGATCATGTTAGCGGCCGCCACGATGTTCTTGATAACGACGTCTTTGTTGATCTTCAATGACCACACGTGGTTCAATCCCGACGAGATGAACCCTCCGGCCTGGCACGAGATCTTCCGGCGTCTGGCGGGACCGATCACGGCGTTGCCCGTCTGTCTGATTGCGCTGCCGGCCGACTGGGACCCTAACGGCCGGCTTGTAGCGCTAGCTATTTCGTTGCTGCCCCTCGCGGTCGTGGGCTCGCGAATATCAGACACTGACCTGATCATGAAGGCTCTGCCCGATCTGGTCCAGGCGGAGTCGCACGCCGGACGTGAATTGGTGATCAGCGAGACGCACGGGGCGCTCTCAACCAATCTCCGCCTCATCGAGCAGCAGGCCCGTGAAGTCCGCGATGTCGCCCCTCGCCTATACGACCTCGCCGTCTCGGCCAACAGCCGGCTGCGGGAGACGCTGGCGCTCGCTCAGCTCGGCCGTGACAGTTCAACGAGCGTACGGAGTCTTGGGGCGCCCGTACTCACGTTGGCGCGGGCCGTAGGGGCCAAGGCTCAGATCAGCATTGGTGTCGACACGCTATCCGCCGCCGATCGTGACCTTGCGCGATTGGTGCTGAACGACCTGGTCGGAAATGCGTTGAACGCCGGAGCGGGTGCCATCGACGTAGCTGTGGCCCCCGAGGGAGCACAGGTTGCGATCTCAGTCACTGATGATGCCCCGCCCATGGCATCTGGAGTATGGAAGACTCCCCAAACGAGCTCGGCGCGCCTCGAGGCTCGTCTGAGAGACCTCTCCGGATCGCTGACCTCAGTACAGTACGGGGCCAGCAAGACTGTTACGGCCCGCTGGCTAGCAGAAAGTGAGTGATCAAAGTCTGGAGATCATCACACTGAGGCAGATGATCACGTGCATTGAGGGCTTGCGATGAACACAGGCGGAGTGTTGCTGGTCGACGACGTGCCCGGCGAACGGGCCAATTTCGAGCATGCGTTCGGGCCTGATCTCACCGTGGCTGCTTCAATCGACCAGCTGAACGACCAGCTCCGCCGAGGTCTGACCTGGGACCTCGCCTTCGTGGACTTCAACCTCAGCTCCCAGACCAGCACCGGGCTGACCGCCCTGCTCCGGCTACACCACGAGCGTCCGGCTACCCAGATCGTCACCTACAGCCAGTTCATGGAGAGCGGTCGGACGCTGTACGCGGCCGCCGCCCATCATTGGTTCAAGGCGTCCGCGCTGATGGACAAGACGAAGAACGATCCCGGCACGCTGGTGCACTATCGCGAGTCAATCCGCAGCGGCATCAACCCGACGCCTGTCCCCTGGCAGCGGCGACTCCAGTGGGCTCCGCTCATCGACAACCTCCTGGCCGACGCATCTTGGGTGCGAATCTGGCGGGCACTCCGCGACGCCGCCGGCGACATGGCTCTCGTCGCCGAAATGCTGCACGTCGAGTCCAGCAGCTTGCGAGGCTTCAAGGACCGCGCAACCCAGGCCGCCATTGAGTTCAATGAAAAGTTCCACGACATCCCGCACCCTGGTCGCACCCGTAACAAGAAAGGCATCCTTGCGACCTTCGCCGCCGAGCATCGCCACTTCCTGACAGCGCCGGACCTGTCGACGGTGATGTCGCCAGGTACCCGGCGGCGCCGCTAGCGAAGACTAATCCTTCCGTTTGCGCATAGCGCTGGGAGCCGGTGTCCGCGGACGGCTGAGGTAATGCTGACGCTCGGAAGCATCGAAATGCTCGATTGCGTAGCGCAGCGCCGTACGAGGCATGGTTGCAGCGTGCTGAT
This sequence comes from Actinomycetota bacterium, assembly GCA_046723505.1. Lineage (GTDB taxonomy): Bacteria > Actinomycetota > Actinomycetes > Propionibacteriales > Propionibacteriaceae > Microlunatus. Next base: position 2,979 of record JBKOUS010000010.1, on the reverse strand, counting down.
CAAGGAAGCGGCGCAGTTCGTCAGCATCGACCCTCTTGCCCGCCTCCCGCAGCGACCAGCCCACGGCCTTGTGGATCAGGTCGTGGCGGTCAAGCAGCAAGAGCTCAGCCAGGCGGTAAAGGTCCGAGGTTTCGCGCCGGCGGAGGAAGTGTTGACTGCCGACCATGGCAATCCGACGGTCCCACAGCCAGTCCGACCGAGCCAGTTCGTAAAGCGGTGATCGGTCGCGATCGAGCAAGTAGCCTCCCACGATCGGGCCACAGCTAATGTCGACCAGGTCCCAGTTGTTCACATGGCTGGTGTTGTCGCGATAGGTGACATAGATCAGCCGCAATTCGTTACCGTCGCCGCGCCTGGCAATCTTCTTCGCCCGCTCGCTCATGACGACCAAGGTGATCAGTCGATGCTCATGAATGGGGCTGCACAGCATCGGAAGCCACTGATCGGGCTCGAAGGCTGCGTTGAGGTACGGCTTAGCCAGCTGGCGGAGCTCGCCAAGTTTGAGACCGAGGAAGATGTCCCCCTCGCCGTAATCACCGGGCGCGACCTTGAAGTAGCTGGCAAGCGCTCGTGCGTTCTCCGGACTGGCAGCGGCCTCCATGGCCCGTACGAGGTCGTCCATGATCCGCAACAATGCCATGAGTCACGCTGACGGTTCCGGCTCCGAGGCGATCAATATCCCACGCTGCGTGGAACGTTGACGCTGTGCATGGCGTGCATGCCAGGTAGAGCGTGAGCAAGCTGGGTACAGGCGGTGCTATCAGATACCGGCGTAGGAGTGTAGGCCCGAGACCAGCAGATTGATTCCTACAAAGTTGAACCAGAATGAGGCCAGGCCGATGATCGCGATCACGGCAGCCTTGGTGCCGCGCCAGCCGGCCGTTGAGCGCGCGTGCAGATAACACGCGTAGATCACCCAGGTGACGAGAGCCCAGGTCTCCTTGGGGTCCCAGCCCCAGTAGCGTCCCCAGGCGTACTCGGCCCAGATCGCTCCCGCGACAACGGTGAATGTCCACAGCGGAAAAGCGAAAGCGAGGAATCGGTAGGCGATCAAATCGATCTTGCGCGCGTCCGGGAGCCGCCTGAGGTAGCCCCGTACGGTCCCCCCCTCCTCGGCGCGCTTCTTGATCAGATAGAGGATCGACATCAGTCCGCCCACGTTGAAGGCGGCCCCTGAGATAGCCGCAGCGACGATGTGGATGAGGAACCAGACTGAATGCAACGCAGGAACCAGCGGCGCCACCGCGACATAGAACACGGTCACGGCAAGGCCATTCCCGACGGCGGCGAGCAGGGTGACCGGCAGTCCGAGCCAGCGGACACCGGCTCGCCAGACCAAGATCAGGTACACCCCTACGACAAGGACCATTGCCGTGATCGTGAACTCGAACATGTTGCCCCACGGCGCTCGTTGCGCCGCAAGCGCCCGCATCACGACGCCGAATACACTCAGCAGGAAACCCAGCACGGTCAGCGCCACACCAATCCGACCGAACTGCTCGACCCGCCGACTGGCAACGAGATCGATTTCGGAGTCTGTGATGGGACGGGGGTCAGGTTGAGCTCGCCCTTCGAGAAGCTCAGTGCGAGTTTCGGCAGCGGCGACATCGACCAACTCGCGTTCAGCAGGCTGAGCCAGGCCAACTCGTCGGGCCGCGGCCCATTCGGCTGCGTGGGCGAACATCGCGAGCGCGTAGACAACGACCGAGCTGACCAGCGCCAGGCTGGAGTAATACTCGTAGGTCATCTCGCGCTCACATCCTCGGGCCTTCCGGATAGCTCAGCGGCCAGTTCAGCTACGTCCTCGGTGAGGCCAGCTCGAGCGTCGGCACGGTCCAGGCCGCCGACCTCCACCACACTACGGCCTGCCTCGCCGGCGCGGACTCGAATCCAGACCCGGCGCGGACGGATGAAGAGCGAGAAGCACAAGCCGGCCACGGCGAAACCCAGTGCAATCAACGAGATCGGTACGCCGGGTGTGTCTCCGATCTGCAGCTTGACCCAGCGAACCCAGCCGTCCAGCTGGATCGAACCCTTGCCATCGGGAAGGTTCACACCATCTCCGACCTTGAGGCCAATCCTTACCGGTTGACCGTCGGCTTCCCTGAGCTGACTGAGGCCGGTGGTGTCAAGGGAGTAGACGTTCTCCGGCTTCCCGGTCTCCACCTTCGGTGGTCCATACCAGACGTTCACGAACAATGCGGGGTTGAGGGCATCCGGGAAGATCGAGCGCGGCCCCTGGTCGTCGAGTGTCGCAGTCGGGAAGAAGAAGGCCTCAAAGGCGAGCCGCTCCGGTCGAGCGTCCGGAGCCTTGATGGTTCCGATCGAGCTGAAGTTGCCATCCTGGGGCAACATCACGACCGGCCCCGAGAACGCAACGTTGCCTTGGGCGTCCTTGACGGTGACCTTGGGGGCGTAGCCATGGCCAAGCAGGTGCACGGTAGTGCCACCGATGTGGAGCGGTTTGTTGACCTCGAGGATCTCCTGGCGAGGCGCCGCGCCGGCCGTTGCCACCTCGACGTCGGCTCTGAACAGCCGGGCTGCCCCGCGCTGCACCGGCCCAGTTTCGAACTTCACGTCGAAGTTCTTGACGGTGACGCTGAACGGCACGAGATCCGCATCAGTGAACCGGGCACCGGCCGAGAAGTCGTCGTACTGAGTGAGGTTGTTAGAGAATCCCTGACCAACAATCACCACGCTCGTGCCGCGGTAACCGAAAAGGGCGCCGATCGCCACGCCAGTGAGCACGACGAGCAGGCTGATGTGAAACACCAGGTTGCCCGCCTCACGTAGGTAACCACGTTCTGCCGCCACGCTGTCGTCGTCGACATCAACGCGGTAGCGCCGGTGCCGCAAGACGGCGGCCGCACGGTCCAGGACTTCATGATCGCTATCGGCGATCTCCGCGGCCTCGTACGCAGGCAGCCGGGCGAGGTTGCGCGGTGTCTTGGGTGGGCGCGCACGCAGCGCCTTGGCGTA
>JBKOUS010000177.1:0-6682 GCA_046723505.1 Actinomycetota bacterium | reverse complement strand
GGCCCTCCTCGCGGAGCTCGGCCGCCACTTCGGGCCGCGCGCCGCCAAGCCGAGCCTGATCGTCGAGGGTGGTTGGGCCGACCGCCAGTGGACCCGCGGTTGCTACAACGCCAATACCGGACCGTGCGGCCTGATCCACTTTGGAGAAGCGCTCAACAGGCCGATCGGTCCGATCAAGTGGGCCGCCACAGAGACGGCGAATGCCTGGAGCGGCTACATGGAGGGTGCCGTCGAGGCCGGTCGCCGCGCCGCCCGCGAGGCCCTAGCCGATCTCTGAGCTACGCGCACGTGATCGCGCCGATTCGCAACGACGTCGCGAGCCGGCTGAACGGCTTCCGCTGGGCCGGAACGTTGGCGTCTGCTTCCTCTTGGCCGGGCTTGGTGGGGTCGGGGATGAAACGCAGCTGGGCGTAGGCCGGGAAGTCTGGCGGACCGAAATTGACTAGTTGCTCCCATGGGATGTGGGCTTGGACGATCCAATCCGCTGCCGACATGTCGCTGCAGTATTGGAGCCTCACCTAGCGATGTGGGGAGCGATGCCGTGAGTCTAAAGATCTCGAAACTGGAGCACCTAGTCAGAGCTATGTTTGCGCCCCCGGTAGGACTCGAACCTACGACCGACAGATTAGAAGGCTGCTGCTCTATCCTCTGAGCTACGGGGGCCAGGAGGCTGCCGTCAGTGCGAACACGGGCAGCTCGCGCATCACTGTAGCGCCGGATCTTGAGCACGAATAAATCGATCGGATCCATGTGCACCGCCTGGGTAGGTTCGGTCGAGTGGCTGAAGTCAAGGGCGGCGACCCCTCGCCATCCGGTCTGCACGGGCCCAGCCCGGAGCTGGTGCGTTTGCGCAGTATCGCTGTTTCTGTGTACGGGCCGACCATGCTGGTGGCGGTCGGGCAGGGGGCAATCCTTCCGCTGGTGGCTCTCTCGGCGCGCGCACTCGGTGCCAGCGTGGGAACGGCGGCGCTGATCGTTGCGCTCATTGGTCTGGGGCAATTGATTGGCGATCTTCCTGCGGGTGCGTTGGCTGCGCGAATCGGGGAACGGCGGGCCCTGATCGCCGCTTGCGCCCTTGATGCACTGGCTCTGCTGGGAGCCTTCCTAGCCCAATCGCTGATCTTGCTCGCAGTCGCCATCACGATCACCGGCCTGGCCCATGCGGTCTTCGGCCTGGCCCGGCACGCCTACCTCACCGAGGCCATCCCGGTACCGTTCCGCGCCCGCGCACTCTCAACCTTGGGCGGCGCCTTTCGGATCGGGCTGTTCATCGGACCATTCATCGCTGCCGCACTGGTCACGCGATGGAGCATCGGTGCCGCGTACGCGTTCGCGGCCATCATGAGCATCGCCGCTGCAATCCTCACCGCATTCCTGCCCGACGTAACGCGGACTCGTCCCGCGACCGGCACCGACGACCGGCGGCGTCACCGTTCTGTCCTCTCGGTGCTGGCTGAGCATCGCCGTATCCTGCTCACGCTTGGCGTCGGCGTTCTGGTCATCTCAGCCGCTCGGGCCACCCGCCAATCCATCGTGCCGCTCTGGGCCGAATCTATCGGCGTGGACGCCGCGACGACCGCGGTGATCTTCGGGATCTCTGCAGGGGTGGACATCTTGCTGTTCTATCCCGGTGGCGCCATCATGGATCGCTTTGGCCGGGTGTACGTCGCCGTGCCGACGATGATCGTGCTCGGACTCGGCTTCGTGCTGTTGCCGCTGACCACCGGGGCCACTAGCGTCGGCTTGGTGGCTGCGCTGATGGGACTTGGCAATGGAATTTCTTCCGGCATCGTCTTGACTTTGGGCGCCGACGCCTCACCGCCGCAGGATCGCGCACAGTTTCTCGGGGGATGGAGGGTCTGCAGTGATCTAGGCAACGCCGCAGGCCCGCTCGTGATAAGCGCCGTCAGTGCATTCGCTCCCCTGGCAGTGGCCGCTGTCACGATGGGATTGCTCACCTGGGCAGGCGCAGGCTGGCTGGTCAAGTGGGTGCCTGCCTACGCGCCCCGGCCGCGTCGCACAAATGACGGACGAGAGGTACAGGAAGCCTAGAGATGGCCACAACCGACCTCCTGGTCTGGGTTGACTGCGAGATGACTGGACTGGACTTGATCAACGACGAACTGATCGAGGTGGCCGCCCTGGTCACCGACGCCGATCTCAACGTGCTGGGCGAGGGAGTCGACTTGGTGATCAAGCCGAGCAACCGGGCGCTGGAGCAGATGGGCGACTTCGTACGCGGCATGCACGAGGCCTCAGGCCTGCTGAGTTTGCTGGACAGCGGGTTGTCCATGACCGAGGCCGAGCAGCGTGTCCTCGACTACGTCCGGACGTTTGTGGCTGAGCCCGGCAAGGCTCCTCTCGCTGGGAATACGATCGGCACCGACCGCGCGTTTCTGGCTCGTGACATGCCAACATTTGAGCGTCACGTTCACTATCGCAGCGTTGACGTCTCCAGCATCAAGGAGCTGGTACGCCGCTGGTACCCGCGCGTCTACTACCAGGCACCTGCCAAAGCCGGCAATCATCGTGCGCTCGCCGATGTCCGAGAGTCGATTGAGGAGCTCCGCTACTACCGTGAGGCGGTGTTCGTTCCACTACCTGGCCCGGATAGCGCCGCGTCGAAAGAGATCGCGGATCGCATTCAGGGCACGCTGACCGGGGTGGCTCCCAGCCAGAACTGATTACGCCCGCCAAACCCCGCCCGGTACACTTCACGCTGCGCAGTGTGGTCCACGAAGCATGTTCGGACCGCTCGCATGGTGGGTGTAGCTCAGCTGGTAGAGCACCTGGTTGTGGTCCAGGACGTCGCGGGTTCGAGTCCCGTCACTCACCCCAGGGGCGTGAGCGTCGAGATCGTCGGATTCCCGGCGACGCGCGAACGCCCAAGGGGCAAGTCCAATGCAGGATCGGGGAACAATCGTCGCGGAGGTTCCATGACCTGCTACCCGTTCCCACCCACTAGGGCCCTGCCGCAACGACAACTCGGTAGTGGAAGCCGATGACTCGTTCTCGCTCCGAGATAGTTGTCATTGGTGGCGGCCACAACGGGCTGGTCGCCGCCACCTATCTGGCCCGGGCCGGTTACCAGGTCAGCATTATCGAAGCGCGCAGCGAGCTCGGCGGCGCCGTGGCCAGCAAGGAAGTGTTCGACGGAGTGGCCGCCCGGCTCTCGCGTTTTTCCTACCTGGTTTCCCTGCTGCCCAATTCGATCATCGAAGAGCTAGGACTCCGCCTAGAACTGCGCTCGCGTCAAGTCAGGTCCTACACGCCTGTCGGCTCAAGCGGCCTCCTCATTGAGCGGCAGGAAGGACGTACCACGCGCGACTCGTTCCGGGCGCTGACTGGCGATGAGCACGAGTACCAGGAATGGAATGCATTTGGGGAGGAAATGCGGAAACTGGCCGCGGTGATAGAACCGACGTTGACCGAGCCACTCCCTCGTGTCTCTGCGCTGCGGGCTCGAGTCGATCAGGAGTTCTGGTCATCAATGGTCGAGCGACCGCTTGGTCAGCTGATCGAGACACGGTTCGCGGACGACAGCGTACGCGGTGTGGTGCTGACCGACGCCGTGATCGGCACGTTAACGTCGGCGCACGATCCGTCGCTGCGACAGAACCGCTGCTTCCTTTACCACATGCTCGGTAACGGCAATGGCGAGTGGAGGGTCCCGGTCGGTGGCATGGGAGCGGTCACCGCTGAGCTGGTTCGAGTGGCTCAAGATGCCGGGGTCTCCGTCCGGTTGGGCTGCCCCGTTGATGCCATCAAGCCACTCGCCGACAGCGGAGCAACCATTTTCCTAGCCGACAGGGAGGCAATCACCGCTGAGGTGATCTTGGCGAACTGCGCGCCGGCAACGCTCCATCGGCTGCTCGGGAAGCCGTACCAACCTCCGGTCGGAAGTCAGACCAAGATCAACATCGTGGTGCGGCGGCTGCCTCGGTTGCGATCCGGCATAGAGCCAGAGATCGGCTTCGCTGGCACGCTGCATCTCGGCCAGGGCTACGGCAGGTTGCAGCAGGCCTACGATGAGGCATCGGCAGGCGAGATCCCCGACCCCATGCCATGCGAGATTTACTGCCACACGTTGACAGATGGTTCGATCCTGGATCCGGAGTTGCGGGCTGCCGGCTACCACACTTTTACGCTGTTCGGGATGCATACGCCAGCGAACCTGTTCATCGCGGATCCAGCCGGTTCACGGGAACGAGCGAAAGACGCGGCGCTGCGCTCTCTTCGCTCGGTGCTCTCTGAACCGTTGGAGCCGTGCCTTGCCCTCGACCGGCGCGGGGAACCGTGTGTCGAGGTGATGACACCTCTCGATATCGAGGCAGAACTGAGGATGCCCGGCGGCCACATTTTCCACGGCGATCTGGCATGGCCATGGTTGGCCGACGATGCGCCCGCAACGACCGCCGCCGAGCGCTGGGGCGTCGCTACCGACTACCCCGGGATTCTGCTATGCGGCTCCGGAGCGGTACGCGGCGGCGCGGTCAGTGGTCTCGGGGGCCACAATGCCGCAATGGCCGTACTTGAAGACGAGGGATCCTGATACTGTTGCTCCTCGCGCGCCGCTAGCTCAACTGGCAGAGCAGCTGACTCTTAATCAGCGGGTTGGGGGTTCGATTCCCTCGCGGCGCACATTCCTCCTAGTCAGGGGCACCCATGCTCTGGAAACCATCCGTGTCCCCACACATTACCCATAGTTTTCATGCTGACACCAACCGCTCGGGCCGTCTCAAGCCCATTATTTCGGCGTTCTAAGCCCCGTAAATGAGAGGTCCAACGCCGCTGGCGAGGCTCAAGGCCTAGCGGTGTGGGCGGGTCGAGCTCTCGTCGTCAAGATCGACTCTCGTCGTTCTTGACGCTTCTCGAGACCGATACTCAAGATGCTCAAGGAGTCATTGGACACCGGGCTATCACCCACGACCGGTTGGCCAGCGCTGCCTACACGCGCCCAGCAGCATCGCGTGGCCGCAGCCGTCGGACGTAGACGATGTTGATGATCTCCTGAATCAGTCGTTTGAGCAGGTCACCGATCAAACAGCGACAACCTAAACCAGAGTCGGTCGAGAGGTCAGCGCTTCACTGTCAGCACTGCAGGTCGTCGGCCAGCGCGCGTCTCCCAGCCTGACCGGCTGTCGGCCACACGTCAGGCAGATCAACTCGTCGGCGATCTTGATCTTGTTCGCCGGACTCAAAGGAACGCGACATCCTGAGGGGCCGCTATGCCGACGAAGGTGTCATCGACCTCGGCCTCGGCCTTGGGCGGATGAACACCGCTGTGGATGATGACAAGGTCGGCGAGGGGTATGCCCGGCAGTCTCGTTTGTCCGCCGCCTGACGCGGGATCTTGGTGGACGTCCCTGCTGTGTTTAGCGCTTGTCCGTCTGCATCTCCAGCCACGCTTCAACTGTTGCTCGGCGATACTTCACATGCCGCTCAATCCGATAGCCGACCGGGCCATCCCCTTGTGGCGCCAGCGATAGAGCGTGTGTATCGGAACTCCGAGCATCTCGGACAGGTCAGTCATCGACATGAGTCTTCGCCGACATCGAGGGTCTTGATCATCTCCGTTCAATCCGTGTCCAGGATGGACATCAGGCTCGGGTCGTTCGCGGCTACCTGCATGTCAACTGACCGCATCGTCGTTCGTTGATCAAGACGAAGCTCTCCCTTGCCCTCCATCGACCGTCTGTCCGAGGTCGGGCAGGTCAAGTGTCGAACCCTAGCGTTCATGATCAAGAGCACATCTCCCACGGCGATCTGCGATGGCCCAAATCAGTGGGCTTTGGCACTCCGGGGAGTTGCCGTAGATCGAATTGGTCTGGGCCCGAAAGTCACCTGTCCACAACGGTCGAGATCAACAGCAGATTGCATTGACCCAGGCCAGGCAACATGTCGCGAGCAAAGCACGGGGTGTATGCGAGCGCATCCACCGCGCCGAGCAACCGCCCATAGTCCCAGCGCAGACCCGGCGAGCAAGCATCGATTTGTCATGCCTCCAGCGACGCTGGGTCGCGTCGACCAGATGCGGCCGCGATCCGACGGCAGCCAAGGCCATCCGGGTTCCACGAGGCGTCCATGGCAAGCCCCGATGAGCAGCTCGACGGCTGCCTCGGTTGCAAGGGCGCCTCTGGCCCACGAGCGGAGGTCGCTGGCAGTGTCTTCGCGGCCAATTGGCTGCGGTTCGCTAGGTTCGGATCGCGTTTGGTTCATCGACTCGGCCCTGGTTGGCCTGGCGATTGAATTGGAGGGGTTCGCGTTGCTGCTGGGCGGGAGGGCATCGCCGCGGAAAGTGTCCCGGGCCCGTTCCGCCCGTTCTGGGGGTGTGAGTGTGGTCGCCGCTGCGGCGGCCTGGCTTGAGCTGGTGATCACCTGCTCCGTTGTGTCGACCAGTCCGCGGCGTGCCGGGTCGGGACGCGGAATGATCCGGTTGGCGTGGACTTCGTGGGAGGTGACCCAGTCGATGCCGAAGGTAGCGCCTTTCGCCATGGTCGACGGCTTGCTCGGCGCCGGCTTGGGTGCGCATCGCGATCGCCCGTGCCGGCGCGGTCATCGTGAGCTCGGTGAGGGCGATGTCACGGGTTACGTACGCCAGGTCGACCGCGGCGGCCGCCGCGAGCTGCAGTTGGCTGACTGCGGTGGGAAGGTCGAGGCGGGAGGCGATCAGGTCGCCGGT
>JBKOUS010000075.1:0-6359 GCA_046723505.1 Actinomycetota bacterium | reverse complement strand
AGATTGAGAGCCGTTAGCTGATCTCGAAATTGCGCAGCCGTAGGGCGATCTTCGGGACTCTCGACCATGGCGTTCAGCAGCACATCCATAAAGGCCTTGTCGACACCGTGGATGCGCCTGATCGGAGACTTCTGTCGCTTGATGATCTCCGGAATGCTGGGGGTCTCGGTGGTCTCCGACCAACGCGGGGCGCGACCGCTGAGTACCGCGTATAACGTGGCGGCGAGGGAATAGACATCGGCGTGCTCGGTGAGCGGCTTCTTGGCGAAAACTTCCGGCGGTGCGTACGCGGGGGTGATAGCTTCCACGGTCTCGCTGAGCGGTGTGTCCGGATCGATGAGGGCAGCCAGCCCGAAGTCAGCCAATCCGGCGTTGTTGTAGGCGTCGATCAAGATGTTGGCCGGCTTGACGTCTCGATGGAGCACGCCCAGCAAATGCGCCGCTGACAAGGCGTCCGCGATCCGTACGCCCACATCGCGGACCCGCCGTTGGCTCGGTCGCGGATCTGCAGTCATCCACCTCGTCAATGAACCGCCGGGACAAAGTTCCATGACGAGGAACGGTCGGTCGTCGCCCAGCAGACCAGCGTCATGAACGGTGACGATGCCTGGGTGTCCCGACATCCGGCCAGCGGCGCCCGCCTCACGTAGGAAGCGCCGGCGTTCAGCGTCGGTATCTAACTTGCGTTCGTCGACCTTGACGGCCACCAACCGGTTCAGCGACTCCTGCCGAGCCTGCCAGACGATAGCGAAGCCACCCCGGGCGATCGCACGCCAGTCCGCCATACCAGGAATCTCTGGTGGAACGGGGGCAGCCACGCGAACCAAGATAGTTCCGACTGAGCCGCCCGAGCGCTTTGACCACGTCACTTGCCGATAACGTCAGCGTTGTGGGTCGCAGCGTTTACGTCGCATCACCTGAAGGTCTCACCGGCAAGTCAGCCGTAGCGCTCGGACTGCTCGACGCGCTGACCCGTGAAGTGGGCTCCGTCGGCGTGTTCCGGCCGCTGACGACGGCAGACTCCGGCAGTGACGAGATCGATCTCATCGTCGATCTTCTGGTCAACCAACCAGGCATCTCCCAGACCTATGACGAGGCCATCGGAGTGACCTATGAGGCCGCGCGCCAAGATGCGGACGAGGCACTGCACGTGATCGTCGAGCGTTTTGGCCAGCTTACCGATCGCTTTGAAGTGATCTTGGTCGTGGGCTCGGACTACACGGACGTCGCGACCGGGACGGAGCTGTCCTTCAACGCCAAGATCGCCGCCAATCTTGGATCTCCAGTCGTCCTTGTGGTGCATGGCCGCGAGCGGACTCCAGAACAGATCCGCGCCGCGGCCCACAGCGCGATTGCGGAGCTGCGGGCCAACCACGCGCAGACCGTAGCAGTGATCGCCAACCGGGTTGAGCCTGACGCCGCTGACGCAGTGCGTCAGGCACTTGGCGATCTGGAGGATGTGGTCACGGCTGCCATCCCGGAAAGCCCACTGCTCTCCGCGCCGACCTTTCGAGCGCTGGTCGAGGCCGCTGACGGGCAGCTGGTGCTGGGCAGCCAGACGTGGATGGATCGAGAGGCCTTGGGTGTGATCGTGGCAGCCATGAGCCTGCCGCACGTGCTGGATCGGCTGGTGCCGGATGTCGCAGTGATCGCGGCCAGCGATCGCACCGACTTGCTCCCCGGCCTCATGCTCGCTCACCAGTCCGGTACCTTCCCGGCGCTGGCTGGGATCCTGCTCACCGGTGGATACGAGATGCCCGAAACCATCCGTCGGCTGTCCGAAGGTGTGCAGCAACACTTGCCGATCGCGCTGACCGAATTGGGCACCTTCACCACGGCTGAACGGGTGATGCGAGTACGCGGACCCATCACCAAAGACTCCAGCCGCAAGATCGAGACCGCGCATCGGGCGTTCGCCGAACGGGTCGATCAGGCGGCCCTGTTGGCGGCGATTGATATTTCCGGCTCCCAGGTCCGTACGCCGCTGATGTTTGAGTACCAGCTCATGGAACGGGCGCGCGCCGATCGGCAACGGATCGTATTGCCGGAAAGTCAGGACGATCGGATCCTCGAAGCGGCGGCGATTCTGCTGCGGCGAGGGGTGGCCGACCTGACTTTGCTCGGTGAGGAGAACAACGTGCACGCCCGGGCGTCGGCGCTCGGTCTTGATCTTGACGAGGCGTCGATCGTGTCGCCGTTCGATGCTGATCTTGTGGAAAAGTTTGCTGCTGCTTACGCTGAAGCCCGCGCCCACAAGGGGATGACGGTGGAGCGCGCCCGGGAGATCGTGACCGACATCTCCTATTTCGGCACGCTCATGGTCTATCTCGGGCTTGCGGACGGCATGGTCTCCGGTGCGGTGAACACGACTGCGCACACCATTCGGCCTGCGTTGGAGTTCATCAAGACGAAGCCTGGAGTCAGCACAGTCTCGAGTGTGTTCTTGATGTGCCTGGCTGATCGGGTGCTGGTCTATGGCGACTGCGCCGTCATACCTGAACCGACGACCGAACAGCTGGCCGACATTGCCATCTCCTCCGCCGAGACCGCGCAGCAATTCGGGATCGAGCCGCGGGTTGCGATGCTGTCGTACTCGACGGGTACGTCCGGATCCGGAGCAGACGTGGAAAAGGTACGATCCGCGACGGCCCTTGTCGCAGGGCGCTCCCCGGATCTGCTGCTGGAGGGTCCCATCCAATACGACGCAGCCGTCGATCCCGAGGTGGCACGAACCAAGCTGCCCGACTCACGGGTCGCGGGGCGCGCCACCGTGTTCATCTTCCCGGACCTGAACACTGGCAATAACACCTACAAGGCCGTGCAGCGCAGCGCCAACGCCGTTGCTATCGGCCCTGTGCTGCAAGGGCTCCGCAAGCCGGTCAACGACTTGTCGCGAGGGGCGCTGATATCCGACATCGTGAACACCGTGGCGATCACCGCGGTCCAGGCCCAGGCGATCAAGCAGGCCGAGCCTTCTCAGCCCACGGCCGCTGGGGGCCCCGAATGAGCGAGACAACTGTACTGGTCCTGAACGCCGGCTCCTCGTCCCTGAAGTATCAGCTGGTGGCGCCCGAGACCGCCGAGGTCCAGGCCAAGGGCATCATCGAGCGGATCGGCGAGGCGGGCAATGCAATCGCTGATCATGACGCGGCGATGCGGGCGATGGCGGAGCAACTTGCGGCTGCTGGTGTCGATCTTGACACGGTTGGGTTTCGAGCCGTCGGCCATCGGGTCGTACACGGTGGGCCGAACTTCTCTGACCCGACGGTCATCGATGACCACGTGCTCAACGAGATCAAGGACCTCATTCACCTTGCCCCGTTGCACAATCCGGGAGCTGTGTCGGGCATCGAGGCGGCGCGGGCTGAGTTCGACGTACCGCATGTGGCGATCTTCGATACCGCCTTCTTCAGCACGCTGCCGCTGGCTGCTGCAACGTACGCGATTCCCCGTCATCTTGCCGAGAAGTATCGGATTCGGCGTTACGGCTTCCATGGCACCTCGCATCGCTACGTATCGCGGGCTGCGGCGGAGTTGGTTGGCCGTGATCTTGGCGAGCTGAATCAAATCGTGCTGCATCTGGGGAACGGTTGCTCGGCGTCGGCGGTACAAGGTGGCGTTGCCATCGAGACGTCGATGGGTCTGACGCCACTCCAAGGTCTGGTGATGGGCACCCGCTCCGGCGATGTCGATCCGGGGCTGCACACATTCCTGCACAACGAGCTCGGGATGTCTATCGGTGACATCGACACGCTGCTGAACAATCAGTCCGGGCTCAAGGGCATGGCCGGCGTTAACGACTTCCGCGAGCTCGAGGAGCGGCGAGCTGCCGGCGATGAGGCGGCGCAGCTGGCATTCGACGTTTACGTCCACCGGCTGAAGCACTATCTCGGCGCGTACCTGGCACTCCTGGGTCGGCTCGATGTGCTCAGCTTCACCGCCGGTGTCGGGGAGAACAATCCGACATTGCGAGCTGCAGTGGTCGACGGTCTTGATGGCCTCGGGTTCCAGCTGGACCCAGAGCTGAACGACACACCCTCCAAGGCTGCGCGGCTGATTTCGGCCGACGCCTCATCGATCAAGATCGCGGTGGTGCCCACCAACGAGGAGCTGGCCATCGCCCGGGAGACGGCGGCGCTCCTGGAGGCTCGCTCGGACTGATGACCCGGTCAGTAGGGTGAGCGCATGGCAACTGCGCTGATCACCGGTGGTACGTCAGGCATCGGCGCGGCCTTTGCACGGGCGCTGGCAGCGCGCGGGGATGACCTGGTACTGGTGGCGCGCAACGCCGACCGGCTCTCCGAGATGGCAACCGAGCTGAAGGAGCGCTACGAGGTCAGTGTGGAAACAATCGCCGCCGATTTGGCGGTACGCGCTGAGGTGGTCGGGGTCGCCGAGCGTTTGGCCAGCGTTGAGCAACCGATTGACCTTCTGGTCAACAACGCCGGTTTCGGAATCCGCGCCAAGCTCACCGCTGCCGACACCACCCCACACGAACACGCCATCGACGTGATGATCAGGGCGGTGCTGATGCTCAGCGCGGCTGCCGGACGGGCAATGCGGCAACGCGGAGCCGGCACGATCATCAATGTCTCGAGTTTCGCAGGCGTCATGACCTTCATTGGCAGCTATTCAGCGATCAAGGCCTGGGTGACTACCTACACCGAGAGCCTGGCCAATGAGCTACATGACACCGGAGTCAGGGTGACGGCGCTGTGTCCCGGTTGGGTACGCACGGAGTTCCACGAGCGTGCTGGAATCAACGTAAGCTACCCCGATCTTCTTTGGTTGGACGCCGACCGGGTGGTGGCCGAATGCCTACAAGACGCAGCTACAGGCAAGGTGATCTCCATCCCATCCAAGCGCTTCAAGGCGCTGATGATGATCTGCAAGCATCTGCCGGACCGCATTCTGCAAGCCGTTTCCCGCAAGTTGACGTCCGGCCGCCATTAGAAACGCTGGGGCCACCGAGCCGCTCGAGTCCTTCGAAGTCCCAGCGTGAGTCCGGCCCGCATTACACCATGGCAGCTCGGGTTACGCTAACCCTTATGTCGAGTCGGAGCCGCTTTACCTCGCCACTGCACGCGAGTGCGCGGTTCGTTGCGCAGCGCGGCCTGCTCAAGCCACTGGTCTGGCGACTGGTGACCGTCACTGTGCTGGGCGAGGAGCATCTCCAAGGCCTCAGTCGCCCCTTCGTCGTGGTGTCCAACCATGCGAGCCATCTCGATGCGCCGCTCATCCTCGGATCGCTGCCGCGCAAGCTCTCCCGTTACGTCGCGGCCGGGGCCGCCGCTGACTACTTCTTCGACGTGTGGTGGCGCAAGTCCCTGACCTCGTTGTTCTTCAACGCATTTCCGGTCGACCGCACTGGACTTCGAGGCCGCCACGGCCTCGCCACCGGCCTGCTTGACGACGGCGTACCGCTGCTGCTCTTCCCCGAGGGCACTCGCTCCAGAACCGGTGAGATGGGTGCGTTCAAGCCCGGAGCCGCTGCACTGTGCATCAGTCGGGATGCGCCGTGCCTGCCGGTTGCGATCGTTGGCGCAGCTGAGGCCATGCCTTACGGCCAGAGCTGGCCAACCCGGGGGCGGCTGCCGGTGTTCATCGCGTTCGGGGAACCGATGCGAGCCGAGGACGGCGAGTCGGTCGTCGAGTTCTCAGAGCGCATTACCAAAGAGGTGAGCGGACTCATCGACTACGCCACCACGTACCGCGCCGACCACGGGTAGAGCTCCTCATTTCAGAGCGAAGGAGAATGACAGGGCTGCCCGACGTCAAGCACATGAAGTGGTGGGGCTGGGGAGTCGAAGGGGTGAGCTTCCACCACGAGAACAAGCCGGCTTTTCGGCCCATCGTAGTCAACGAAATCGATTCGACGTGAACGCCCCACCGGCGCCACCAATGTCACCTGAGGACCTGCCGATCCCGGCGCCCATGATCAGCGCCGAGTTGCTGGGAGAGCTGCGCGACGCAGTCGGCTCTGAAACGCCGTACAAGATGATCTTGACCGGATCGTGCACACGTACGGAAGGAGTGCGCGAGGCCTGCTGCGGATTCGGGCCGGTGACATTCCGCGAGTGCCCGACGTCGTGGTCTATCGCGGCGACGAGGCTGAGGTGCGGCTCATCGTCGATCGCGCTGTCGCCGCGGATGCGGTGATCATCCCGTACGGCGGGGGCAGCAACGGTCGGCTGCTGCACAAGCAGTTTTCGTGAGCCGCGATTTTGATCTTCGCTAGAACCCGGAATAGGCGGTCCGCACAGGGGATGGGACCTACCCGTGCGGGGAAACACGGGACCGGCCGATGCGTTGGGCCTATTCCGGGCAGCATGAGACCCCAGTTCAAGGTACCCGCCTGT
>JBKOUS010000119.1:0-26196 GCA_046723505.1 Actinomycetota bacterium | reverse complement strand
GCGTTCGGAGACAACGTTCGGGATGGGCGGTGTCGGAGGCAGCTGGGCAGGGGCAGATACCGCCACCGGCACCTCGCTAGCCGTGACCAAGAACCTGCTGACCGAGAACTTCGACACAGCCGCTCGGATTGCCCGCATGGTTTTTGCGTGAGACCAGGCAGTTGATCACTGTTCAACCAATGGATCGTGCGGAATCCGACGCAGCGGTTCGCCAAGCATGGACAGCATATGGGGTTTGCGCAGGTAGGCTCGCTCAGCAGCCGGCATCGAAGTGATGACTACTGAACAGGCCGATGCCTTCGAGGCTCAATTCGATCAGGCCATGACGAGAACCCAATTCGCCTCACCGTGACATTCATCACCGCCCGGACCGCGAACGAATGACCTAGCCGATGTCCGCCAGTCCTTCCGCTCTCGGGCGCCGCTAATCGGTCCTTGTGCGGACGACCGCCAGAGGCTCGACAACGGAATGCCCGCCGTCCCGCGTGGGAAGGATCAACTCGCCACTCGCATTTGACACCCTCGACCGTGGCCGGCTCGCAGGCTGCACCTACGTCGTTCGGCTCCATGGGGCTTTCGGGTGCTCTGGCGCGGGCGATGCCCACGGCAGCCGCCCGCCGCCAATCCGCATGCGACCGCTCGTACCACACTTTCCACATGGATTATTACCTGCTGGAGTACGCACTGATTGATGACTATCTAGCTCGGCGCGCCGCCTTCCGAGAGGCGCATCTAACGCTCGCTCGGGAAGCCCACCGCCGTGGGGACCTGATCCTCGCAGGCGCCCTTGCCGAGCCGCCTGATCGAGCGGCTCTCGTTTGGCGGACAGACGATCGCTCCGTTGTTGAGCGCTTCATTGACAGCGATCCTTACGTTCGCAATGGCTTGGTCACCTCATGGACCATCCGACCCTGGACTGTCGTCATCGGCGAGGCAGCTGGACAGAGCTGATGCCCGAGCCTTGGTCAGCCGTCGAGGATGAGTTTGGTTCAGCTCAGCGGCCACTGCTACCCGCCATGGGTGATCTTCGTCAGCGCCGAACCATCGAGGCTGATCAGGTAGATGTCACTAGCGATTCCGCTTCTGACACAGTCATAGTGCCCGCAGAAGGGTCCTCCATCGGGCGAGGCAGTCAACGACGTGCATGCATCGGCGGCGCGATTCTCAGCCAGCGATGTATTGAGAGTTGCACCGCCCGTCACATTGAGGGGCGGCGTTCCTCGCGGTTCAGTCAAAATGCAACGAGTCCCTGCGTTCACGCTTGAGCTCAAAGAAGTAGGGGTAGCCGGCCAGGGTGACGCTGGCATCCCAGATCCGACCGGCGTCTTCACCTCGTGGAATCCGGGTGATGACTGGTCCAAAGAACGCGGTGCCGTTGACGTGAATCGTTGGGGTTCCCACGTCTTTGCCCACCTTGTCCATCCCAGCATGGTGACTTTCACGGACTGCGTTGTCATAGTCAGTCGACTCGGCGGCCTCCGCCAGCTCCCGCGGCAGGCGTAGTTCGTCGAGCGCTTCGGCAATCACTCTGGACTGGTCCTGATAGCCCTGGTTGTGGATGCGCGTGCCCATGGCGGTGTAGAGAGGTGAGAGGATTTGCTCTCCCTTGGACTGTGCGGCCGCGACCGCCACCCGTAGCGGACCCCAAGAGGCCTGCAACTTGTCCCGATAGTCGTCGGAGACGTCGGTGCTCTCGTTCAGCACGGCCAGGCTCATGACATGGAAGTGCACCTCGATATTGCGCACTTTTTCGGCCTCCAGGATCCAGCGTGAGGTGATCCAGCAGAAGGGGCACGCCGGATCGAACCAGAAGTCGGCTCGCACGCGCCCAGGAACTGTCTGGGCGCTCTCAGCTCCGGTGGTCGTCATGGGAGAAGTCACGAAAGTCTCCTGTGCGTGGGACGCTCGAACGGCTGTCGACATATCAGTCGCATAGATCGGCTTTAGGTGAAGCGAAACACCCGTCGATCTATTCCTGGCATCAGTAGGGGGAACAGCGCCTGCAACCACCTCGTGAGCTCTCGTGGAAAGACACCGACCGCGATGACTCTGAGGCTCGCCGTCTTCGGCCCAACGCCTGCCGCGGTCGCAGAGGGCAAGCCGAGATCGCGGCACGGCCAGACCGCCCCGAGAGCCGCGTGCCAGTCACGACCCAACGAACCTCATCCGCAGCGACAACATCACGGCCGCCTGAACGATCCTTCCGCGACGGAAAGTGGTCACCGCTGACACATTCAGTGACCTTGAGTTGTCGTTCTCGACCACTTCCCGGCAGATTCGGTGTGTTGGACTTGTGACGTGGTGTGCCTCCCTGAGGAAGTCACGCGATACCTCCACGCCGTGACGGCGCGGGTCCGCGACGTCTTCAGCGAGCGCGTGGTGGGGGTCTACACGACGGGTTCGTTGGCGCTCGGCGACTATCGCTCTGGCCGCAGCGACATCGACTTGATGGCGGTTGTCGCCAGGTCAGAGGGTCTTGATCTTCGCCGAAGACTCGCGCGTCAACTTGATCATCAAGTGCTGGGCTGCCCGGCTGCCGGCTTGGAGTTTGTTCTGTACCCGCTGACAACTGTTAGCCGGCCCACGCTGGATGCCGGTTACCTGCTGAACTTCAACACAGGATCCGCATTGCCGCCGGTCACGAGCTTCGACCCAGGAGACGCCCCCGCATTCTGGTATGCAATCGACCGAGCGATCACCCGTCAAAGCGGTACACCGCTATACGGACCGCCCCCGCCACAGCTCTTTGCAGAGTTGCGCTTCGACGATCTCCTTCGAATCGTGATCGCCTCAGTGGAAGCTCACAGTGACCCGCAGGAAGGGCACCTCCTCGACAATGCCGTCCTCAATTGCTGCCGCGCCTTGAGCTTCGCTTGTGATCGCCGCTGGTACGCCAAGGTCGAGGCTGCAGAGCGAACGTTGCCGGTCGCGGGCGAGTTCGCGCCGCTCGTTTCCGCCGCCATCGCCTCATTCAATTCCGGAAGGCGCGAGGCGACCGCGCTCGACTCAGACACCGTACGGGCATTCTTGTCTGAGGTGATGCAGAGATTACGATCAGCCCTCCGGGTCGAGCTGAGCAATCGCATCCAACATCAGAATCTCGGCCAGACAAGAGACGGCGAAGTCACCCAGATGGAGTGAGTCGTTGGCGCCAGGGCCCGCGAGTCGGGATCACCAACCGCCGCGACCAAGTCGTTGCCTCTGGAAAGGCCTTGCCGAAGCCGGCAACCACAGGAATCGACTTCTGACTCAATCGGGCGCCCGTAGGAGGGTCGGCTTGCGGCGCAGGTAGCCGATGAGCGGTTCGCCCGGAATGTCTGGGTGAAGGGCTCGGATGCCGGGCATGAATGGTGCTGACACTCAGCTGCGGGGGCATGGTTCGTGAGTCGGTGGTCGGCAGCAAGGGAGGAACCAGGTTGGACGGACAGCCCGAAATGATCAGGGCCCTCGGCAGGCTGCTTGCTGATGAGCAGTCACAGACCCTGCTGGGCCCGCGCCAGCCTCTCTGGCCGGGTCAATCGGGCCGCTGGCCCGTGGCTGGAGGGATTCTTCGTCGTGCGCAGTCTGGCACTGCCGACCGACCACACCGAACAGCGAGCTGCTGTGCGACGCCGACGTCGCATCGAGCCCGTCCCTGCAACGCTGCCCCCAGCCGTGCACGGCTTCGAAGCCACCATGATCAGCAGACCCCGGACCTGCGGCGTCGCTGCTGAAAGCTGGAGGGGCCACCCACCGTTGCTGCTCTGGCCGGCACGCGGACCGCTGCCCCGGCTGGCAACCTGGAGGATGCCCGCAACTGTGGCGGCCATCTACCATGGCGCGCCGAGACTCTGATCGCGATGGTGCCGGGCCGATTCTTCCCGCAGCGAGTCGCGGGCGATAGCGTGCATTCAGGCATGCCTGTCCGCCGAAGACCAGCGATTGATCGCGACCTGAAAGATGCGGGTCGCGCACCCAGGAAGGTTGACCATGACCCAGACCGCCAGCACCGACTTCCCCGCTCTGGAAAGCGATCCGATCGACAAGCTCTCCATCGACACGATCCGCACGTTGTGCATGGACGCTGTCCAGGCCGCCAACTCCGGCCACCCTGGCACGCCGATGGCGCTCGCGCCGGTCATATACACCCTGTGGCAGAAGTTTCTGCGCTTTGACCCTGATCATCCAATCTGGAGCAATCGCGACCGTTTTGTGCTGTCCGCCGGCCACGCCTCCACCCTGCTCTACTCGATGCTGCACCTAGCTGGAGTCAAGTCGGTCAATCCCCAGTACGAAATTCTCGGCGAGTTGGCTGTCCCCCTCGAGGACCTCCAGAAGTTCCGCCAGCTGGACTCCAAGTGCCCTGGCCATCCGGAATACCGCTGGACCGCAGGGGTTGAATGCACGACCGGTCCGCTGGGCACGGGCATCGCAACCAGTGTCGGGATGGCAATGGCGAGCATGTGGCAGGCGGCCACGTTCAACCGGCCTGACTATGAGCTCTTCAACTACGACGTATACGCGATCGCTGGGGACGGTTGCCTGATGGAAGGTATCGCCGCCGAAGCAGCCTCGCTCGCCGGGCACCAGAAGCTGTCCAACCTGTGCTGGCTCTATGACAGCAACAAGATCACCATCGAAGGCAGCACCGATCTGGCCTTCACTGAGGATGTCGCGACGCGTTTCGAGGGCTACGGCTGGGCGATCCAGCACGTCGACGACGCCAATGACCTCGATGCGCTGAGCAACGCGCTGGAGGCGTTCAGAGCCGAGCAGGATCGCCCGACCATGATCATCGTCCAGAGCGTGATCGCCTACGGCGCCCCCACGAAGCAGGGTCATCATTCCGCACATGGCGAGCCGTTGGGCGTCGAGGAGATCCGCGGCGCCAAGCGTTTCTACGGCTGGCCCGAGGACGAGAGCTTCCTGGTGCCGGACAAGGTCCGTGAGCACTTTGCCAATGAGTCAGGCAGGCGGGGCGCCGACCTTCGGGCGCAGTGGGATGAACTGTTCGCGGCCTACGGCAAGGAATACCCCGAGCTCGCCGATCAGCTCGACAAGATGCAACGTCGTCAGCTGCCTGACGGCTGGGACGCCGATCTGCCCGAGTATCCGGCGGACCCCAAGGGTGCGGCCGGCCGGGACACCAACCAAAAGGTGCTGAATATCGTCGCCCAGCGCGTCCCATGGCTGATCGGCGGGTCTTCTGACCTCGCGCCGTCCAACAAGTCGCGTCTCACCTTCGAGGGTGCCGGCGACTTCGAGCCGGACAACCGGGCGGGTCGAAACCTGCACTTCGGGGTCCGCGAGCACGCCGCAGGCGCCGTAACGAACGGGTTGGCGCTCAGCAAGATCAGGGCCTACCAGGCCGGATTCTTGATCTTCTCCGACTTCCAGCGCGGAGCCCTGCGGCTCTCGGCGCTGATGGAGCTACCCATCATCCATCTCTTCACCCACGACTCCATCGGCGTCGGCGAGGACGGCCCCACCCACCAGCCGGTCGAGCAGCTGGCCTCGCTGCGCGCCATGCCCGGCATGATCGACATTCGCCCGGGTGATGCCAATGAGGTGGTCGAAGCGTGGCGAGTGATCATGCCGCTGCGGCACGACCCGGTCGCGTTGATCTTGTCTCGGCAGGCACTGCCCACCTTGGATCGCAGCAAGTACGCAGCAGCGAGTGGACTGGCCAACGGCGCGTACGTACTGGCCGGCGATCCGAACGAGACGCCTGAGGTGATCTTGATCGCTACCGGCAGCGAGCTCGCGCTCGCGGTCTCCGCGTACGAGCAGCTGGTTGGCGAGGGAATCAAGGCCCGGGTGGTCAGCATGCCGTCGTGGGAGCTGTTCGACCGGCAGACCGATGAATATCGGGATAGCGTGCTGCCGCCCGACGTAACAGCCCGTGTCGTGATCGAGCAAGCCTCTTCCTTCGGTTGGCACCGATGGGCCGGCAGTACTGGCCAGGTCATCGCAATGAGCACGTTCGGCGCTTCAGCCCCGCTCAAGGCGTTGCAGTCCAAGTTCGGGTTCACTCCGGAGGCGGTGGTGGCGGCGGCGAAGCGTCAGATCGGGCGCTGATCACCACGCACGACCTCGAAGGCCACCGCACCCTTGGCATAGTCGGCGGAAGTCAGACGGACTAACACTTCCTGCCCGAGGCGCAGCCGATCGCCGATGACCAGACCCTCGACCGCTGGCTCCTCGATCATCACGGTGCCGTGTTCCTTGCCACGATCAACTTCGATCACTGTACCGGTGAACCTCTCGCCCACCCTGTCCGACAGCAGGTAGACCTCAAGCAGGTCGATCATCGCTCGCTCGTACTTCTTGGCCCGTCGTTCTGCCGCAGCCATCTGCTCCGGCAGGCCGTCGAGGGCACGCAGGACCCACGTCGGAACCGGCTGATCGGCGCATAGGGCGACACAGATCTCGCCGGAGTAGCGATCCACCAGGCGCCGCAACGGTGCCGTCGTGTGAGCGTAATCGCTGGCGAGCGCGGCATGATCAGCGTCTTCGGGGATGCCGCCGCTGAAGCTGCGATAGCTGGCGCCCCGGAACAACACCGTCGAGGAGTTGAGCATTGCTGCGTGATCCGGCCGAGTCGGGTTGAGTGTGCGCACGAAGTCGGGATAGTCCAGCTCGGGAGGCCAGACGATCTTGAGAGCCTTGGCGACTTGGCGCAGCCGACGCAACGAATCGGTATCCGCCGGCGGCATAGTCCGCAAGATGCCCACCTGTCCATAGAGCATGATGTCTGCGGCCGCCATACCAGTCAGCAGTGAGATCTGCGCGTTCCACCCCTCCGCAGGCTCGGGAGCCCGGAAGGCGAGAGTCCAGCCGTCTTCATGACGCTGGATCTCTTGCTGTGGGAGCTTCAGGCTGGCTCCGCCGCGATCGCGTTCCCGGAACTCGCGCCATTGGCCTACCAGCTTCAGCAGGCCGAGGGTCTCGCGAGGCTTGCGGCTGTCAATCTCCGCCTGGGCCTCCCGGTAACTGAGCTGGGAGCGGCTGCGAACCCTGGCTCGTGCCACCTCTGCCGCAATTGTCTGCCCCCGATGGTCCAGCGTGATCGTCCAGAGCAGCGCCGGTCGGACTTCGTTCGGCAGCAGGCTGGCCGCGCCTTCGCTGATCATCGGCGGGTGGAGCGGCGTGCGACAGTCGGGTGCATACAGCGTGGTGCCGCGGCGATGCGCCTCAAGATCGATCGCATCGCCTGGTGCGACAAAAGCTGCCACATCAGCGATGGCGTAGGAGATCACGAACTCACCACTCAGGCCGCGGGTGATGTGCAACGCCTGATCAAGATCACGCGAAGCGTCCGGATCGATGGTGATCAATTCCAGATCGGTGCGGTCAAGATCGGGAAGTCGTGGCTCGGCGGCAGCTTTCTCCGCGGCGGACTGGACTTCGACCGGAAAGGCGGAGGGCACTTCGGTGGTTGCCCGAATGGCTGCCAAGCCCTGCGCCAGTTCCTCGGGCACGACAGGTGGCAGTCCGAGTTTGCGCGCGGGCATGACCGCAGCTTAACCTCAGGGCGCCGACCGGCCAGCCATTCAGCGGGGCCGGTCCAGCAGGTAATGCCGTGGCACCGGATCCCCGTCCAACGCGCGGTTTACCAAGGTGTCGGCTACTTTGTTGAGTTCGCGCGGCACCCACGTCCAGATCACTGCCGCTGGCCGCAGCCGCGCTGCCTCTAGCGCCAGCGGCTTCATGTCAGCGTGCCTCACCTTCCACCGGCCTGCCATCTGCTCGATGACCAGCCTGGAATCCATCCGCACCTCCAGGGCGGCTGTCGGATCGAGTTCGCGGGCCATTTCGAGTCCGGCGATCAAGCCGCGATACTCCGCAACATTGTTCGTCGCCCGCCCGATGGGCAGGCCTTCTGCTGCCAGGACTTTCGATGTCTGGGCGTCGCGTACCACTGCTCCGTACGCAGCTGGTCCGGGGTTGCCACGCGATCCGCCGTCCGCCTCCACGATCAAGCGACGGTCCGACCTGGGTGCAGCAGGTTCTTCGGTCTCGTCAAAGAAACTGGGCCCGTCCTGCAGGCTGGGAGGTCGCCGCGCCATCACAAGCCCGACTGCGCCGTACGGATCAGAATCCGGCCGCACTCCTCGCAGCGCAAGACCTCGTCATCGGCCGCGGCCGAGAATGCCCGAAGCTCGGCCGCATTGACCTCGAGCTGGCAGCCCGTGCAGCGACGGGCCCGCAACTCGGCCGCACCGACACCTCGATGGCTGGCGCCGATCTTGTCATAGAGGGCCAACAAGTCGTCCGGTATCAACGGCGCGATCTCAGCTCGCTGCTCGCGAAGCCCGCCCATTTCGGCATCGAGTGCCGCAAGCTGCCGATCACGCTCAGCCACTGCATCACCAAGGTCAGCGTCGACCTGCGCAGCTCGAGCACGCAGCCTTTCCTGGCTGGCCGTTGCCGTCTCCAGTTGCTCCATCACTTCCAGCTCGGCATCCTCAAGATCGCTGATCCGCTTTTTGAGGTGGTTGACCTCCTCCAGCATCGAGGAGAGCGCCTTGGGGTCGGCTATAGCGCCGTTAGCGATTCGTGCCTGATTCCGGTTGAGCCGTTCTCGGACCGGCTCAAGATCGGTCTCGGCCTTCGCCTGCTCCAGCTCAAGATCGGAGATTCGGGTTTCGGCCGCCACAAGGTCCGATGCCACCGCGGCTCGCTCGGTGCGCAATTTGGCAATCGCGGCATGTTGCGGCAGCGTCTGGCGGCGGTGATGCAACTGGGCGAGCGTTGTGTCGACGGTCTGCACGTCCAGCAGGCGCAGCTGCGCACCCTTGTCGGCCCTGATCGCCCTCATCCTCCTCGTGCATTCTGGAGCTCTGGCACCCCGCGGCAACCACCCTACTGATGGCCAATTTCTTCCCTACATACGCCGCACCCAAGACGGCCTGGAATGCCGGTACCGGGCTGCCTCTTCGCTGGTTCTTTACGGCCGGGCGTTCCACCGTTCGAGCGCGGGCTCCCCTTTGTCTTCACCGAGTACCGACACTTTGCCTGTGTCGAGCAGAAATTGCGCACCAAGTCGGAGGTCGAACTCGAGCCACCGCATGGTCAGCGCTCGCAGGGCATGGCCGTGGCCGAAGCAGATCGCTTGATCGACACCCGATCCACGGACCCGAGCGACCACTCGGTCAAGCCGCCTCGCAACCTGCCTGGCCGTCTCTCCCCCAGGAGCATCACCGTTCCAGATCGTCCAGCGCGGAACCGTCTGCCAGATCTCTTGGCTGGTCTTACCCTCATAGTCACCGTAGAACCATTCGGCAAGGTCGTCGTCGATCTGCGGCTCGTACGCGCCAACGAATCCAGCCAGCTCCGCCGTCTCGCGGGCTCGTCTTCGCGGACTGCTAAGGATCAGCTGGAAGTTTTGTGGCAAGAGGTGGCCCTTCAGGGCCCGGGCCAGCTGCTCGCCGGTCTCGGTGAGCGGCAAGTCGGTGACCGAGGTGTGCCGGCCCGACCGACTCCATTCGGTCTCGCCGTGGCGGACGAGGTACAGGCGCGTTGGCATCCGGTTCACCGTATCGCTCCAAGTGCCTGCGATGGCTACTACGTTGTACCGAGCGCCGAAGAAACTCCGAGTTCAGCGATCACCGAGTGCAAGAATGACACGCATGAGCGATCGTCGGCCTGAGCTGCCGAACCGCCAGTTACCCTTCACCGACGCCTTTAGAAAGTTCATCGTCGAGGGTTGGGCGCCCTACCCAACGCAGCTTCCAGATCAGCTTCCGGCTGTCGCTTGGACTGGGCGGCGCCGCGAGCGGGTCAGCGCTCAGTTTCCTGGCGAGCGGCTCGTTATACCAGCAGGTGGGTTCAAGGCCCGCTCGAACGACACCGACTACCGCTTCCGTCCTCACTCGGCATTCGCCCACCTGACCGGTCTTGGCACAGATCGGGAGCCGGACGCCGTGCTGGTGCTGGAGCCGACGGACTCTGGTCACGATGCGACCCTGTATTTCAAGCCCCGCGCC
Organism: Actinomycetota bacterium; assembly: GCA_046723505.1. Lineage (GTDB taxonomy): Bacteria > Actinomycetota > Actinomycetes > Propionibacteriales > Propionibacteriaceae > Microlunatus. Next base: position 16,228 of record JBKOUS010000119.1, on the reverse strand, counting down.
CCGCGGGACTCCGAAGAGTTCTATGCCGACAGCCGCTTCGGTGAACTGTGGGTGGGTCGACGGCCAACCTTGGAGGAGATGAGCGCGCTCTGTGACATTCCGTGCGCGGCGATCTCTGAGCTGCCGGATCAGCTTCGCAAGAATGCCGACACCGTCTCGGTGCGAATCGTCTCGACAGATCTCGATCTCCAGATCCAACAAGTGATCGAGGAGGTCCGCAGTCCCGCTGCAGAAGTTGATCAACGGCAGTCCATGATCGACGAAGCCGATCATGAACTCGCCGTCGCGCTAAGCGAACTGCGGTTGGTCAAGGACACATATGAGGTTGATCAGATGCGTGCAGCCTGCTTGGAGACGGCAGCGGCGTTCGAGGCGGTCGTGGCAGGCATTCCGGAGGCAGTCCGGCGGGGCCGCGGTGAGCGCTGGATCGAGGGCATCTTCGGCCTGCACGCCCGGCATGTTGGGAACGCAGTCGGCTACGACACCATCGCTGCCGCAGGCGAGCATGCCTGCACGCTGCACTGGATCCGCAACGACGGTGAACTCCATGACGGCGAGTTGCTGCTACTGGACGCCGGCATCGAGCTCGATTCTCTCTATACAGCAGATGTCACGCGTACGCTGCCGATCAGCGGAATCTTCAGCGACACACAGCGGATGGTCTATGACGCTGTCGACGAGGCGCAGCAGGCTGGGATTGCCGCCGCAAAGCCAGGGGCCCGGTTCTCTGATGTGCACGAGGCTGCGAGCCTGGTGATCGCTCGGCATTTGGACAATTGGGGCCTGCTGCCAGTCAGCGCGGCGGAGTCACTGGGCGAACAGGGCGGCCAGCATCGGCGCTGGATGGTGCACGGAACGTCGCATCACCTTGGCATCGACGTACACGACTGCGCGCAGGCTCGAGTGGAGAGATACCGCGAAGCAATCCTGGAACCGGGGATGATCATCACAGTCGAGCCTGGCTTGTACTTCAAGCCCGACGATGAATTGGTTCCGACGCCCTTGCGCGGCATCGGGGTGAGGATTGAAGACGACATCTTGATTACTTCGGTAGGCAATGACAACCTGACGGCGATGCTCCCGCGCAGCAGTGTTGATGTCGAGGCCTGGATATCGGGCATCTGGGCCACGACCGGCCACCACATGAGCTGAGCACCGAGGAGGTTGGCTTTGGCGAGGGCACCACATCGTCGCCACCTACCCACTATCGAGTCGCCCAACCGACGTCCGGCGGCAGAGGTCGTACCCCTGCCTCCTCCTCCGGCCGATTCGATCAACGCATGGGCCTGGTCCGTGCCGTCCGCGAGCGACGCCTTATTCAAACTGCGCGGCGCGGGCCCCGGGCATCCCCTGCAGCATCTCGCGTGCTTGAGCCGCCACTTTGTGCTCGCAGAGCACCTCATACTTCGTGGCGATCGTCTGGGTTACCGATGTGAAATCCCGGCGTCCACGGCTCATCGCGTATGCCGCCGCGTTGAACCCGACGCCAAGTAAGACGCCGATCGCCAGGGAGACGAGTAGGAGCAGCAGAATGCTTGCCGGTCTGGTGAAGATCAACACCACCAGGCCGACGAGCAGGCCGGTGGAAATACCTGATTGCATGCCCTGGGTGATCACGGTCCCCCAATTGCGCCGGCCGAGCACGCGTTCCACCGACTTGAGATCAGTACCGACGATTGCCAGGTTCTGCACCTCGAATTTCGCATCCGCGAGGAAGTCGACCGCTTTCTGCGCGTCGGAGTAGCTGCCGTAGATCCCAACCGACTGGGGGAACTGCAGCTCGAAGACCGAGCCGAACTGCCGCGGCGACATAGCCATGGTGTCCTCCTGAGGTCGGCTCCCAATCTACTCGTTGGTCCGGTGAGCTGGCCGACGCGCTGATTCTCAGATCTCGAGCCTGGTGAACACGCAGAATTCGTTGCCCTCGGGATCGGCAAGCACGTCCCAGCCGATCTCATCGTCACGTTTACGGATCAGGCGGGCGCCTGCCGCGAGGAGGTCATCGGTCTTACCCCAGACATCCCAGTGCATGCGATTCTTGACGGTCTTCGGCTCAGGAACCCATTGGAAGACCATTGCCCAGGGCATTCCCGGAGCATGATCGATCCAGGAGAAGGCTCGGTCCTGATCATGACAGACAGTCGCGGCATAGCGCTCCGCCCACCAGGATGCGATCGATACCGGGTCCGCAGCGTCCACGACCACCTCGTACACGCGATAATCGGGCAGCGACTCAGACTCGCGGACGAAGGCACACAGCTCGCCGCCCTCGGGATCGGCCAGCACCGTCCACGATTGTGTGTCATCGATGATCACCGCGCCAAGATCGGTCAGGTGAGAGACAGCCGACACATCGACATCGAGGTGGACGCGCTGCTTGACCGTCCTCGGCTCGGGCACCTTGTTAACCCAAAGCGTGTGCTCATCGACATTGTCAACGATCCTGAAGCCAGTACCACTCGGCTCGGCGCGAAGCCCGAGCGCCGACGCCCAGAAGGTCGCCAGCACTTGCGGATTGACGGCGTCGATGCAGAGATCCTTAAAGCTGATCGCATTCGCTGCAGCCATGATCCGACCTTAGCTGACGTGATCATCGGAGTTGGATCTCGACACTTTCGGCATGAGCGGTCAACGATGAGCAACGCCCCGGCCGTCCAGGGTTCATTTGGAGCTGCTCGCGCAATGCCGACGCTCGCAGCTCCGCCGGGATCGCCGTCGGGCTGTGATAATCGGAGGCGTGGCAGCGAGTTCGACCTCGGTCTTCATCTCACGCATCCGGGGCCTGCCAGTCCTCGACAGCGCAGGGGATCAGGTAGGAAAAGTCCGCGATGTTGTTGTGCAACGCCGAGCGGCCGGCCGGGCCCCCAGAGTAAAGGGGCTTGTGGTCGAGCTGTTTGCACGCCACCGGATCTTCATGCCTATGGAACGGGTGCACAGCGTCGACGGGTTCGCGGTGGTTATCTCCGGTGTGGTCAACACTCGTCGCTTCGAACGCCGGGAATCCGAGATGTTGGTGATCGACGACCTTTTCGACCGGACAGTAGAACGCGTCGACCATCCGGGTCCTTCGCTGATCTTCGACGTGGCCATGCAACCCGTGCGCTCGCACGACTGGGAGCTTTCGCAGGTGGCGCTGCGGGAAGCCGGAAGCCGGCGCCGGTTCGGCAGGCGAGGTCACGTCACCATCGTTGACTGGTCCACGATCGCGCTTCTGGAATCTGATCGAGGTCAGGGTACAGACCAGCTGCTGGCCCAGATGGAAGACATGAAAGCTGCCGATATCGCCCGCGAACTGCACGAGATGTCGCGCGAGAGACGAGCGGAGGTGGCCTCCGCACTCGATGATCACAAGTTGGCCGACGCTTTGGAGGAGTTGCCTGAAGACGAACAGGTCCAGTTGATCTCCGAGCTCGACACCGAGCGTGCCGCGGACATCTTGGAGGAAATGGATCCAGACGATGCAGCTGATTTGATCGCCGAGTTGGCGCCCGAGATGGCCGAGGTGCTGCTCGCACGCATGGAGCCGGAGGAGGCGAAGGATGTTCGGCGCCTGCTGAGCTACGCCGAGTCCACTGCCGGCGGGATGATGACTCCCGAACCGGTGATCTTGCCGCCCGATGCGACGGTGGCCGAAGCACTGGCTCGGATTCGCGATGCAGAGCTGACGCCTGCTTTGGCGTGCATGGTTTACGTCTGCCGGCCGCCGCTGGACACACCGACCGGTCGCTTCGTTGGCGCGGTCCACTTCCAGCGGCTGCTCCGGGAGCCCCCGTCGACACTGGTCTCCGCCCTGATCGACAGCGAACTAGAGACGCTCACCGACCAGGCGAACCTGCACGAAGTAAGCCGCTACTTCGCGACGTACAACCTGGTGAATGCCCCTGTTGTGGATGCTGATCATCGATTGATCGGTGCGATCACGGTGGACGATGTGCTTGATCACATGTTGCCTGAAGACTGGCGCGGCATCGAGCTCGACGCAGTGTCGGCGCACAAGCCGCCGGACGCAGGAGTAATGGCGCGTGGCTAGAGCAGTTCGGGAGGCCGAGCGGCTGGACACGCCGGGCCGGCGCAGGCGGTCAACGATTCCCACGATCAAAGTGGACCGGGACGCTTTCGGCAAGTTCGCCGAGGCCTTTGCCCGGTTTATGGGCACCGCTCGCTTCCTCTTCGGAATGACGGTGGTGATCATCCTCTGGCTGCTCTGGAACGTGGCACTCGGTCCACCTCAGTTGCGCTTCGACCCCTTCCCGTTCATCTTCTTGACGCTCGTTTTGTCACTGCAGGCCTCGTACGCAGCTCCGCTGATCTTGCTTGCCCAGAACCGCCAGGAGGCGCGAGACCGCGTCGCCTTGGAACGGGACCGTGAGCAGGCGGCACAAAGTCGAGCCGACATGGATTTCCTGGCGCGCGAGATTGCCGGCCTGCGGATGTCGGTTGGCGAGTTGGCCACGCGCGACTACCTTCGCTCAGAGCTGCGGGCAGAGCTACGCGCGATCCTCGCCGAACTTGAGAATGAAGACCTCGCCTGAGCACGGACACGTCGACGCTGTGCCATAGTCTTCACGCTGTACATCGCACACACGCCAGGCACAGCGCGAACATCCTACGCAGCGTGGGATGTTCGCCGACAAGTCACCGATATGTGATCTCACCTACGCTGGGGGCATGCCCGACCCGCAGTCCCACGCCGACTCAACAATGTCCGCCGTTGAGCATCCTCTGGTGCCTCGGATCCGCACGGCCCTGCACCAGGTGAACGATCCTGAGATTCGCCGGCCCATCACCGATCTCGGCATGGTCGACGGCATCGAGGTGGACGCGGCAGGTCGTGTTGACGTACGGATCCTGCTGACGGTCGCCGGCTGCCCGCTGCGCGACACCCTCAACAGGGATGTAACCGCCGCGGTACTCGGCGTGCCTGGAGTATCGGCGGTCAACGTCGCGCTGGGCGTGATGTCGGACGAGCAGCGCGTGGCGCTGCGCGAGTTGCTCAAAGGTGGGCATGCCGACCGAGAGATCCCGTTTGCACGGCCGGATTCGCTCACCCAAGTGATCGCGGTCGCCTCGGGCAAAGGCGGGGTTGGAAAGTCGTCAGTCACCGTGAACCTCGCTAAGGCGCTGGCGGCCCATGGTCGTAACGTCGGCGTTCTCGACGCCGATATCTACGGTCATTCGGTGCCCGCGATGCTTGGCGTCGCTGATTCGCGGCCTACCGCGGTAGAAGACATGATCATGCCGGTGCCGGCCGATGGGCTCAGGGTCATCTCGATCGGCATGCTTAAGCCGCGTCGGGACCAGGTAGTGGCCTGGCGTGGACCGATCCTGGACCGCGCCCTCACCCAGATGCTGGCCGACGTCTATTGGGGAGACCTTGACTTCTTGCTCATCGACCTTCCGCCAGGCACGGGCGACGTCGCAATCTCATTGGGCCAAAAGCTGCCCAACGCTGAGGTCTTGGTAGTCACCACCCCTCAGGCCGCGGCCGCAGAGGTGGCAGAGCGCGCCGGCACCATGGCGTCGATGATGAACCAGCGGGTGATCGGCATTGTGGAGAACATGTCGCACCTGGTGACCACATGTCCTCACTGTGGCGAAGTACACACCCACAACATCTTCGGCACCGGCGGCGGCGCGGAGGTAGCGCGGACGCTCAGCACCCGACTCGGTTATCCCGTCGCCCTGCTCGCGCAGATACCGCTCGATCCGCAGCTTCGTGCATCGGGTGACGCCGGCGTACCGCTCGTCGAGACCGGGCCGGACGAGCCCGCGGCGCGCGCCCTCAACGCTCTCGCCGACACATTCATCAAACGCGGCCGTGGGCTACTCGGCAAGCAGCTCGGCCTTATGCCAGCCGGTCGCTGAACCTCAATCATCAGGTCGCCTCGAGATCGAAAGGTGTCACGGCCCGAGCCGGGGTCACTGCAGCCGCGACGTCTTGTGGACCTCCTGGGCTGCGATCCTTGGTGATCGCATTGGAGAAATCCGGAGACGAGCTATTGATGGTCTTACCAACGTCGGACACCTCGGACTTCACATCCGCGATGATCGGCTCGATATCGTCCAGAAGGTGCTTCTGTACGAAGGTCTTGGGGTTCAGATCGCGAAAATCAACGTTCTCGAATTCCGGCCCCAACTCTTTGCTCAGCTGCTGCTGGGCCGATCCGGCCACCGTCCGCAGGTAGTGCAGGAGCCGGGCAGCCTTGCGGGCAAGGTCTGGCAACCGCTCCGGGCCGAACAAGATGACCGCGAGTACGAGCAAAAGCACGAACTCGGGACCATTGATGTCCAGCAGCAGGGGCACCATGCTCAGCCCTCCCTGCCGCCTAGCGTGACATGGACCTGGCCGCGTGACGACCCGCGGACGTAGTCCAAGACCACAACATCACCAGGTCGCCGGGTCCGGATGGTGACGATCAGTTCCTCCATGCCGCCATCGACCGGCTCCCCGTCGATCTTGGTGATCACGTCGCCGACCCGCAATCCTGCCTTCGCGGCAGGGCCTCGAGCGTCGACATCGGTAAGCTCGACACCAGACGAGCCATCTCGCACACCGGCCCCGATCACCGGGTATGTCGCCTTACCGTTCTTGATCAACAAGTCGGCGACCGTGGCGGCCTGGTTGATCGGGATCGCGAAGCCAAGCCCGATATTACGGCTCGCCGCGAACGTCAGAATCGCTGAATTCACCCCGATCACTCGTGCGCCTGCATCCACCAAGGGGCCGCCGGAGTTGCCTGGATTGATCGAGGCGTCGGTCTGGATGGCGTTGATGTACGCGGTCGGGGAATCGGCCTCAGCGCCTTCGGAAACCATCACGGGACGGTTCCGAGCCGAGATGATGCCCTGTGTCACGGTCCCAGGCAGCCCGAGCGGCGAACCTACCGCGATCACCGGCTCTCCGATCTGGACCTGGTCGGAATCGCCGAGCTCAAGTGGGTTCAGCGACTCCGCCCCGTTCACCTTGATGACTGCAAGGTCGTAGGAAGGGCTCCGGCCAACAAGGACGGCGTTGTGTCGGCGGCCGTCTGAAAAGACGACACGAATCCTCGACCCGTTGCTTGCCTCGGCCACCACATGGTTGTTCGTAACAATGCGGCCCTCTCGGTCGATCAAGAACCCGGAACCGGTTCCCCGACCGACCTGGATCATCACCGTTGCCGGCAGCACGCGTTGCGCAACTTCAACAGTGTTGGCACTCTCCGGCGGCGGTGGGACCGGAGTCCGCGTCACACCGGGAATAGTCGACTCTGATGGGGTGGCTGTGGTCGCCGACAAATCGGTACGCCGGGCGAGGGTCGCGCCGCCATAGCCGGCAGCGCCGCCGATCACGAGTGCAGTAAGGGCGGCCACCGCAACGACGGAGGCCGAACGTGGACGACGGCGGCTAATTTGTCCCGGGGGGAGGATCGCCGTCGGCCCTGGAGATGTGACGCCAGCCGGTGGGGCTTCGGCCGCTGCGGGTTGGCCAATTGGCGGCGGCCATGTGGCGTCTTGGGGTGCGAATCCGGGTCCCGGTTGGGCAAAACCGTGTGCGCCTGGCTGCGGCTGAGGTGGCTCGCCGAAAGGACCGAAGTACCGCGAGTCGGACGGTTCGCCTGCGGCGTGACCCGTCGGACGGTCCTCACCCACCACGCGCTAACCCTTCACATCGGCCAGAATCCTCGCCCACCCAGCTTCGATGCGGTCAAGCGTAGTCGGCGTCATCGCGCGTTCATGGGGCAATGACTCGACGGCCTCCGCGAGCAAGACCGGACTGCCATCGGTAACGACGGTGAGGACCATCTCAGCTGACTGCCAGGTCGCCACGCTCGAGGCACCACGACGCACATGAGCTCCCAGCCCAGCGTCCCACTGAGATCCTTTTGGCGCAGCGCTGAGCTGGCCCCGCTGCTGGAAGACGCTCACCGTCTTCAGCCCGTCACTGTATACCAGATGCACGATGTCTGGATTGTTGGCATGGTCGCTACGGATCCGCACCAACGACAGACCCGCGAGGTGGGGCACACAGGACCATCCCGAGGCCTTCAGTTCGGCCGCCGACGAGAGGGTGAGGGACGTGCTGGTCCGGGGGATTGCCAGCTTCGGCGGCAGATGTTCGAGGATGCTTCCTCGGCGGCTGACCGAAACTGAGGTGAATCCGAACGACAGATCAGCTGATCCACTCCTGTCGTAGGTTTCTTGCCAGAGCACGATGCCGGTGGCGTCATCGATCCACCAGCGAGCCGCCGCGGAGGAACCACCCTCCCGCGTTGCAGTCACCACGGTGGCGCTGCGGCCGGCAACATTTGCGCCACCTGAGCCGCTGAGGTGGTAGTTCCGCTCGAGCAGGTCCAGTAGCTCGTCATTGACGACTCGGGACGGGATAACCGCAGAGGTGAATCCTCTGAGCAGCTGCTGGCCACTCTGGCTCTTGACCCGGACCTGAGTGCCCTGACCTGCGCGGGCATCCACATCAACTTGCGCAACGATGGCCCTACCGGTCCCGTACGCCAGAAACGATTGGCGGCCCGAGTAGCTCACCGAATCCGCGGCACCAGCAGCTTTCTGCATCACGGCTTGTGCCTCCGCGGGGGTCAGCGTCGTCCCCGCGGCGATTGCGGGACCCTCGAGCCGGGGTGAAATGCTGGCGGAAAGTTCGCCTGAGTCGATCAACATGACCGCGTTGAGTGCGTCGCTGGCTAGCGGAAATTGTCCGAGGCTTGACGTAAAGGCCGCTTGGGCCTCATCGGTTGGATCATCAATTGTGGCTAGCCGTGGCGCGGCGGCATACCCGATCACCCCGAGCGCGGTCACAGTGGCTCCAAGGGCCATGGTGCCGGCTGTGATTCGCAACTTCACAATCCGGCGATGGCTCGGCAGGCCACCGGTTCGGGAGGGATGTGACGGTTGGATTCGGCGGAATGGTCTGGTCCACAAGGGTGCGACCGATTCCGGACCTGCGATGGACACCAGGCGGGAGGAGAGGTCGCTGGGTGCAGGTCCGGGTTCATTCTTGGACTGCTTGAGAAGCGCGTGTACGGCGCGCAGATCCTCGACGTCCTGCCGGCAGTGAGCGCAGTCAGCAAGGTGGCTCAGCAAGCGCTCACGGTCGGTGTTGTCCAGCGCCCCGTCGACGAACGCTGATCGCAATTCCGCCAGATCAGCGCAGGGCGCTTTCCTCACGCCGACCTCGCAGGCTCCAGACTTCGCGGTTTGGAGCTGACATTGTCGGAGATGTCGCCCGCCTCTACCTCGACACCGAGGTATCGCAGCCGTTCTCCGGTCGGTCGGCGGTGGGCAAGGGCGGTCCGCAGTTGCGCCCGGCCGCGGTGAATGCGGCTTCGCACGGTTCCGATCTTGATGTCAAGGACCTCGCTGATCTCCTCGTAGCTGAGACCCTCGATGTCACACAGCACAACGGCGGCGCGGAACTCCGGTGATAGGGCCGAGAGCGCAGCCGCCACATCGTGATCAAGGTCGGCGTCGGCCAGCTGATCGGATGGATTCGGCCAGGCACTGGGCAGGCGCTCAGCTGAGCCTTCAGCCAGACCGTCGAAGCGGATCTTCTGACGGCGCCGCGCGCCATCGAGGAATAGGTTCGTCGTGATGCGATGAAGCCAGCCCTCGAACGTGCCCGGCTGGAACCGGTGGAGCGAGCGGAACACACGCACAAAGACGTCCTGGGTGAGATCCTCCGCGTCGTGCGGATTGCCAGTCAGCCGATAAGCCAGCCGGTAGACACGGGCGCCGTGGTCGCGTACCAGCTCTTCCCAGGTCGGCGGTGTCCAAAACTCCTCAGATTTTGCCGGTGGGCTCGCGGGTGCCGGCGGCTGCCAATCCTGAGGATCAGGAGCGGGCCACTGCGCCATCGGTTCGACCTTCCTACGGTGTCCGGCACGAGCAAGCAGGTTCAGCCTGAACACCCCATTGTTGCTTGTCATCCTGGCAACGCCCTGAGTGAACCCTGGCATTTGGCTGTGCACGATCGTGTCCTCGCTCACACCTGACCAACGCTGCGCAGCGTGGACCCGTTCCGGGGTTGATTGTCTCCCCGCTCGGGGGCAATCCCAAGGCCGCTGTCAAAGTCCCACGCCGCGTGGGACGTTCGCGCTGTGCATGCACGCCACGTACAGCATCAAATCCCACGTAGCGTGGGATGTTGAGAGCGGGGGACATCAGTCGGTTGAGACTGCCTCGCCGGTGGGTAGGCCTGCCGCAGCTAAGGCAGACCGCAAACCCTCGACCTCTGCGGGCGTGGCCTCAATCAGCGGAGACCTTAGCCCTCCGGCGTCACGGCCGAGCAGCTTGAGGCCCGCCTTGACCAGAATGCAGCCCTGGGTCGCGAAGATTCCGGTGTAAATCGGCAACAGCTGTTGATGGAGACGAAGTGCCGTCGCTACGTCGCCGGCCAGGTAGGCCTCAATCAGCTGCTTGGTCCCGACACCGCTGAAGTGAGTTGAGGTTCCCACCACTCCTACGGCGCCGACGGACAATAACGGCAGCGTCATGGCGTCGTCACCGGAGTAGTAGGCGAGCTCGCTCTGCGCAATAACCCTCGCCGAGGCGGCAAGATCACCTTTTGCATCCTTGACAGCAACAATGCCCGGATGTTCGGCCAGTCGCAGCATGGTGTCGGTGGCAATGGCCACACTGGCACGACCCGGAATGTCGTACAGCATCAGGGGCACGGCCGTGGAGTCCGCAACGCGCCGGAAGTGCTCCAAGATGCCGGCCTGCGGGGGCTTGGAGTAGTACGGCGTGACCACGAGAAGGCCGTTTGCGCCGAGTTTGGTCGCCGTTGCCGCCAGTTCCAGGGTGTGCTCGGTGTCGAAGGTGCCGACGCCGGCAAGGATGATCGCTCGGTCGCCGACCGCCTCGAGCACCGCGCGCAGCAGCTCCGCCTTCTCCGCGTCGGACGTCGTCGGCGACTCTCCGGTCGTACCGCTGATCACCAGCCCGTCGTTACCGATCTCGTCGACCAGATAGCTCGCGAGCCGTGCCGCTGCGTCCAGGTCCAAAGATCCGTCCACCGCGAACGGAGTCACCATCGCCGTCAGCAGTCGGCCGAAGGGTGGGGTCGACATGCCCGTCATCTTAGAGCACCTTGATCACGACCAAGGGATCGCCGTCGCTGACCACATCACCTGCGGAGACCACGATCTCCGAGACCGAACCTGCCACATCAGCGAGCACCGGGATCTCCATCTTCATCGACTCCAAGATCACCACTGCGTCGTCGGCGGCCACCTGTTGGCCCACCTCGACCTCGACCTTCATGACGGCCGCGACGAGCTCGGCGACGACGGTATGGCTCATGCCGTCATCGTAGGGTTCGGTCAACAGGCGTTTCGATAGGGTGAGACTGTGAATCTCTCCGCTGTCAAGACCTCACCGAAAGCCGCCCCCAAGCCGGGATCGTGGGCGTTCGCTGAGGATTTCGTCGATGAGTCTGAGAAGTCAGCGGAGGCGCGCGAGAAGGCTAGGCAGCTCGGCGTTGCGCCGATTGGTCGTGGCTCTGCGAGCGCCCTGACCTTCCTGGCCAAGGTGGTGCAAGCCAAGGCGGTTGTTGAGGTCGGCACCGGATCGGGGGTCTCGGGTCTGGCGCTGTTCGCTGGAATGCAGCCGGACGGAGTCTTGACAAGCGTCGACATTGAGCCAGAACATCAGCAGGCCGCACGGGAGGTCTTCCTCGCGGTCGGAATTCCCACGCAGCGCTTCCGGCTAATCGCCGGGCCAGCACTCAGTGTGCTGCCGAGGCTGAGCGACGGAGCCTACGACATGGTCTTCCTCGACGCTGACAAGGTCGAGTACGCCGAGTATGTCGAGCAGGGTCTCCGGCTGCTGAAGCACGGCGGCGTGCTGGCCGTTGACAACGCCCTCTGGCACGACCGTACGGCGGACGGAAGCCACATCGATAAGGAGACCGAGGCGATCCGCAACGCGCTGACCGCGGTCAAGGAGAACGAAGATCTCGTCTCGTCGCTGCTTCCGGTCGGCGATGGGCTGCTCGTCGCGGTTAAGCGATGATCATCCACTGAGCAGTCGGCAGCAGCCTTCGGACAAACTCGTGGGCATCGGCTAGGCTCTCACGTTCGACCGGCCCGGCCGGTTCGCCGTGACCGCGCTCGTGGGCATCCAAGGTCCACCCCACCAGCCGCGCACGCCCAGGTCCAGCAATGTCACCGACTCCATCCCGGCCTCGGTCAGCCAATCCGCGTACTCATCGGTATGACTGATGTCAGTGATGATGATCTTGCCGCCAGGCTCGAGCACGCGAACGGCCTCGGTGATCGCTTGCCGCCGATCTTCGCGAGCTTTCAGGTTGTGTATAGCGAGACTGGAGACCACAAGATCGAACTGCCCGTCATAGTAGGGAAGCGTCGTGATATTGCCTGTGTTCAGCTCGACACGATCCTCCACCCCGCAAACCCGCGCGTTTTGCTTGGTGGCCTCGATGTCATTGCCGGACTGGTCCTGACTGCGCCACAGGTCGATGCCTGAAACCCGACCCGTCGTCAGTCGTTTAGCGAGGCTGATCAAGACCGCACCGCGACCACAGCCCAGATCAACGGCGTACTCATCGCCCTTCAGTCGCGCATCATCGAGCAGGTCAGCCCACCACACAAACTTCCCGTGCAGGGTTGTGTACAGGTAGCTGAGCGCGCACAGTCCGAAGAAGATGGCGAAGATCAACGTAACGACGCCGGGTGCGAACCTATTGGTGATCATCAGCACGCAGCCGATGCTCACCAGTAGCAGCGCTACAGCTCCCAATACCGCCGGAACCTTAGGAGAATCGACCCCGAAGGTCCCGCCTTCGGGTTTCTCTGCCTCGAAGCCACCCGATCCTGAGGCAGGCACACTCATGTCGCCGAGACCGTAACACCCTTGCCGACGACCGTCACACCACCTTCGGAGAGTGTGAAGCCGCGGGCCTCGTCTGATTCGGAATCAACACCGATCTTTGCTCCGTCCGGCACGATGACGTTCTTGTCCAAGATCGCGCGACGTACCACTGCGTTACGCCCAATGACAGCGTGGGACAAGATCACCGAATCTTCGATCCTGGCGTCCTCATGCACTTCGACGTTGGGGGAAAGCACCGAACTCTCGATCGACCCGCCCGACACAACGCAACCTGGGCTAACGATGGAGTCTCGCGCCACGCCATTCAGGGTGAACTTGGCACCTGGCATCTGCACCGGGTAGGTCCAGATCGGCCAATCCAGGTTGTAGAGATTGAAGACCGGATCCAGTGAGACCAGGTCCATGTGCGCCTCGTGGTAGGCGTCGAGTGTCCCGACGTCTCGCCAGTAAGCCTTGTCGCGTTCGGTGGAGCCAGGAACCTCATTGGCGGTGAAGTCGTAGACCTGCCCATCGCCGCGGCTGACGAAACCAGGAATGATATCGCCACCCATATCGTGGCGGGAGTTCTCGTTGTCCGCGTCCTCCGACAGTGCATCGATCAGCGGCCCCGTGGTGAAGATGTAGTTTCCCATCGAGGCGAACGAGGCTTCAGGGTCGTCTGGCAGACCGGGCGGCTCGACCGGCTTCTCGAGAAACTCCTTGATCTTGTTGTTGGCCCCCGCGTCGATCACACCGAACGCGCTGGCTTGGCTCCGCGGCACCCGGATGCCTGCGACCGTGCAACCGCGGCCACCGTCGAGATGCGCCGCAAGCATCTGCGAGACATCCATCCGATAGATGTTGTCCGCTCCGAAGACCACGACATAATCGGGTTCCTCGTCGCGAATCAGATTCATTGACTGATAGATGGCGTCGGCGCTGCCCTGGTACCACCTCGGCCCGAGGCGCTGCTGCGCGGGCACTGGCGTGACGTAGTTGCCGAGGATCGTCGAGAAACGCCACGTCAAAGAGATGTGCTTGTCCAGTGAGTGCGACTTGTACTGCGTCAACACCGCAATTTGCCGCATTCCCGCGTTGGCGAGATTGGAGAGCACGAAGTCGATCAAGCGATATGTGCCCCCGAATGGGACCGCCGGTTTTGCGCGATCCATGGTCAACGGCATCAGCCGTTTTCCTTCACCGCCAGCCAGTACGATCGCCAGAACTCTCGGACGCGCGCGCATGAGTTGAACCTAGCGGATATCGGGCTTTGGAAGCAGGTTCTCGGCCATGTTGTGGTCAACATCGGCGACGCTGTGGAACGATGCCAACTATGGCGCAGTCAGACACCGATCAACTGTCCATTTCGTTACTGACCCGCGAGTATCCGCCCGCAATCTATGGTGGTGCCGGCGTGCATGTCGCCCAGCTGGTGCCGCAGTTGCGCAAGCTCATTGACGTCGACGTCCAGTGCATGGGCGAGCCGCGAGAGGGCGCCACCGCGCACCTTGAGAACTATCCGGAAGGAGCCAATGCCGCCCTTCGGGTGTTCGGGGCGGACCTCTCCATGGTGACAGCCATTCCTCAGGTTGACCTGGTCCACTCGCACACCTGGTATGCCAACCTGGCCGGTCACCTGGCTGGCCTACTGCACGACATTCCGCATGTGGTCACGGCACACTCACTGGAGCCGCACCGGCCTTGGAAGGCCGAGCAGCTGGGGGGCGGCTACCGGCTCTCGTCATGGACAGAGAAGACTGCCTTCGAAGCGGCCGACGCGGTGATCGCCGTGAGTGCGGGCATGCGTAAAGACATCCTTCATTCCTATACCAATCTCGATCCTGACAAAGTGCACGTGGTCAAGAACGGCATCGATACCGATGAATTCCAGCCCGACCCAGGCACCGACGTCGTCACTGGTCTTGGCATCGACCTTGATAAGCCGTCCGTGGTATTCGTGGGAAGGATTACTCGCCAGAAGGGCCTCATTCATCTGGTACGCGCGGCCGAGAAGTTTGATCCTGAGACTCAGGTAGTCCTGCTCGCCGGGGCGCCCGATACGCCGGAGATCGCCCAGCAGATTGGCGATGCCTTCGCCCATCTCCAGTCCAACCGGGGAAATGTCTTGTGGATTGAGGAGATGCTGCCACGGGCTCAAGTACGCCAGGTGCTGTCACATGCGACCGTGTTCGCCTGCCCCTCGGTATACGAGCCATTGGGCATCGTCAACCTCGAGGCAATGGCGTGCGAGACGGCGGTTGTCGCTTCAGCGGTTGGCGGTATCCCCGAGGTGGTGGTGGACGGTGTCACCGGCTACCTCGTGTCCTACGACCCCGCGCAGGCCGACGATCCGGACGCCGTCGCCGCCTTTGAGGAGGGGCTGGCAACCAAGATCAACTCGCTGACGGCCGATCCAGAGAAGGCCCGGGAGTTCGGACTGGCCGGACGGCAGCGCTGCATCGAGGAGTTCGACTGGTCCAAGATCGCCGCCGAGACCGTCGAGGTCTACCGCCGCGCGCTCGAGGTTCACCAAAGCTAGGCCAGCTGTGATACGGCGCCGCAGGGCAGCGGCCCGCTACGCCAATCGCACAGTCGCCGGCCGCGCACTCGCGGATGCGCTGGTCACGGAGACCGCACTGGAGCGACCAGTAGTGCTGGCACTGCCGCGCGGCGGCGTACCGGTTGCCGCCGAGGTAGCTGCCCGGCTGAACGCCCCGCTCGGCGTGATCTTGGTCCGCAAGATTGGCGTTCCGGGACGCAGCGAGTTGGCCATGGGCGCCCTTGCCATGGTCGGTGGGGAGATCTCAGAATTTCGCAACGATGAGATCGTCGACGGGCTGCGCATCAGCAGTCAGGCGTTCGCCGCCGCGCGCGACCGGGAGCGGCTTGAGCTGGGGCGTCGCGCCAACATCTTTCCCTTCGCTGATCTTGATATCGCTGACACCACCGTGATCCTGGTGGATGACGGCCTCGCGACCGGTTCCACCATGCTGGCCGCCGTCGCCGCTGTCCGGGGCCACGCACCTGCGGCGGTCGTCGTGGCGGTCCCCGTGGGAGCACGCCAGGCCGTGCAGATGTTGCAATCAGCCGCCGACTTGGTTGTTTGCCGGTCCACTCCGGAGCCGTTCCTTGCGGTCGGCGGCGCATACGAGGACTTCCGGCAGCTGAGTGATGAGGAAGTCCTCGCCATTCTTGAGCAAAGCACCCCGTAGGGCTTCATTTGGAGTCGCCTAGCACTCCTTCGCCGACGTCGGCTTCCACGCCGCCCGTCAAGCGGAGGAGTTCGTCATATGTCAGTGGAAAGACCGCGTGCGGGATTCCGCCGGCAGCCCACAGCTCGTCGAACTCGGCGAGCGCGCGATCGACGATCGTACGGATCGGCTTAGGGTGGCCGACCGGA
>JBKOUS010000195.1:0-14857 GCA_046723505.1 Actinomycetota bacterium | reverse complement strand
GGGTTGCGTTCGAGGCGTGACCCGCCTAATTCGTCCACCTGCAGGCTGCCGTGCAGGACGAGGTCGCGGAGCGCGATCTTGTTCGTCGGGATCAGGCCGCCCGCCCGGCCCGCAATCTCCATCGCGAAGGCCTCCGAATGGCCCGTCCCAAACGCCTGAATCACCGCACCCACCTCGACGGCTCCGGTCATCAGACCGATCGCTGCGTCCAGTCCACCGTAGGTCGCCAGAGCTACCAGGCGCTCGAGTCTCTGGCTCACCTCGTTAGCGAAATCGGTCGCCACGGGGGCAACGGCGCTCTTTGTCACAAATCCGCCTCCTCGCGGGCAGCGCCGCTGGTTCCGTCGGGCAGTGCGCCAGCCGCCACCTTTGGCGGTGTACGACGGGGTCGGCGATGCGTGGAGACTGCTCGAGCCGACGTTGCCAGCTTGGCGCTGGATCGGTCGAAGTTCTCCTGCGCGACAAGCAGATAGAGCAGGTCGAGCACGAGGAGTTGACCGTGCTTGGCGGACAGGTCATCCGGCTGCACGAATTGCTCGTAGATCGACGTCACAATGCTTCGGTCCGCGAGCTCTGCCAGCGGCGATGTGGGGTTGTTGGTGACAGCGACCGTGAACGCTCCAGCGCGACCTGCCTCGGCCAGCATCTCGATCGTCTCTTCGGTTCGTCCAGTCGCCGAGATGCCGATTGCCACCGTGCCCGAGTCCTGAATGGCCGCACTCGTCAGGCCGCTGTGGACCTCCGACCAGGCGTAGGCCGGAACCCCGACGCGATAAAGCCGGCCTTGCAGCTCCTCGGCGAGCATCGCGCTGCCCACGACGCCATAGATGTCGACATGCGAACTCAGCGCGATCCGCCGCGACACTTCCGTAATGACGGCAAGGTCAATGGCCGACGTTGCCTCTCGCAACGCCTTCGTGTGGCTGCTGATCAGCATGCGCAGCAGATCCTCCGGAGAGTCGTCTGGGCCGAACTCGCCTCCAATCTCCGCCGTCCACGAGTCGAGTGAGCTGCGGCCGACATCGGTGGCAATGCCGACTCGAAGCTCGACGTACCCGGGGTAGCCGATGGTCCGGCAGAAACGGGTCACGGTCGCGGGCGAGGCCCCGGCCTGCTCGGCAAGCTCACCGATGGACAGCGTCAGCGGCGCCTGCGGATGCTCGAGCAGGTACTCCGCCACGCGTGCCACCGCCGACGGCATCTCCGGCAGCAGAGATCGGATGCGATCTTGCACTGCAGGGCTCTGCTCCTGAGTGCGAGCAGCGCGCGCCGGTGTGAGAATCACTATCATCCTGATTCAAAGACTCTGAAATTCGCTCTTACGCTAGTGTCTACCTCTCCTCCACGCAACTGATGAGACCGAACTGAAACAGATCTTCCTGGCTGTCGATGCGGGCGGCACCGGCACCCGCGCTGTCGCGCTCGACCTTTCTGGGCGCGCATACGGCTACGGCCGGGCTGGTGCCGGGAATCCGACCGCGACAGGCATCGGCGAGGCCGCGAACGCCATAGGGCTAGCAGCTGAGCAGGCCACTGCAGGCTTAACTGGCTCCGGACGGCCGGCGTTGGCGCTGCTCGCGATGGCCGGCGAGAAAACGGCTGCCTTTCGACAGCAGGTCTCGGACCGACTCGCCGCGCTGGGCATCAGTGAGGTGGTCCTCGAACACGATCTGCTCGGCATGTTTCACTCCGGGACTGCCTCGCGCGACGGATACGCCCTGATCGCAGGGACCGGGACTGTTGCGGCGAGGATCCGGGGAGGCAGGCTGGACCGCGTCGTGGGCGGCCGGGGGTGGCTTCTCGGTGACGCGGGTGGTGGCTTTTGGATCGGACAAACAGTGGCTCGGGCAGTGGTTGCATCACTTGACGGGCAGGGCCAGGACACTCAGCTGACCGGTCTCGTTCTCGAAGCGATGGGAATTAAGGCCGACACGGGCACTCTTGCCGGATGTGGAGAAGCGCTGCGGCAGTTGGTTTCAGCCTTGTATGCCCGGCCGCCCATATCGTTGGCCCAGTTCGCGCCACTCGCCTTCGCGGCCCACGAGGATCCTGTCGCTCGCCCTATCCTCATCGCCGCGTCAGCCGCACTCGCGGACTTGCTTTCTGCCGTGCGGGCATCGGAGCTGGCGGGCCCCGTCGTGGTCGGCGGCAGTATCATCGTCCGCGGCATGCTGGCTGCGCCACCCAGCCTGCAGGCCGAGCTTGTCCCCCTGGTCGGGGATCACGTGATTCCGGTTTCGGACGGCATGGTGGGCGCGTCAGTGCTGGTTCTGCGTCATGCTGGTCGCGAGGTTGATGAGGTCCTCTTCC
The DNA here is from genome assembly GCA_046723505.1 of Actinomycetota bacterium. Classification (GTDB taxonomy): domain Bacteria; phylum Actinomycetota; class Actinomycetes; order Propionibacteriales; family Propionibacteriaceae; genus Microlunatus. The sequence goes on along the minus strand of JBKOUS010000195.1, from coordinate 12,547 downwards.
ATACCATCCAAGCGGAAGTCGCGCGCGTCAGCCGTTGATCCTGTGCGGGGTGCGCCTCTTTTGCAGGCGGAAGGGCAGCCTATTTGGCAGCATCGCCTCCGAACGCTAGCCACCTCAGCAGCGCACGACCCATCAGGCGCGATGCACCGAAAGTGGCCACGTCGGCGTACCGGCGGTCAGCTGATGGCCAACCCATGTCGACGACTAACACATCAACATGCTGGGAGCGCATCCGGTCAACAGCTTCTCGGGCAAACGGATGCTGGTGGATATCGCGCCCAATGACCAACACGGGTTGGTTCGGTTGAAAGTGCGGGAGCGCCGATCGCTCGCGGAAGATCAGACACACCGGCTGCACCCCAAACACCGCTGCAGCTGGTTCAGCAGGCTCAGCAGCGGCCGCCGCGAACGGCCCCCACGGCGTGGTGCCCATGGCGATATTAGGATCCGCCTCAAGACGGACGACGGTGTATCGGCCCGATGCTCTCGCCCGCCAATCTGACGCTCCAGGTCGGACATCGAAGGTATCAACCAGCTCGGCCTCGTTGTTGGGCCAGCCTGGTGGGGAGATCGGCGGCTCCCCGGCTGCCTGGCGCTCAGCTTCCAACACTGCTGCGAGCCCTCGCACCCGGCTCGTCGCTTCCCGCACACGGTTGGCCCCAAGGATGCCGTCAGCGACCGCGCTGCCTACCGCCCGCTCGATGTCGGCTAGCAGAGTGTCGGTGTTGTCGGTTCCGAGACAGAGCAGATCGCAGCCGGCTCGCAACGCGGCGACGGCGGCCCCCGCCATCCCCAGTGAGCCGGAGGCGCCGGCCATGTCCAGCGCGTCGCTCACGATCGTCCCAGAGAAGCCCAGCTCTCCGCGCAGCAGATCATGCAGGACAAATCGACTCATTGTCGCCGGCTGGTTCCGATCGAGTTGCTGCACCAGGATGTGGGAGGTCATAACAACCCGGCAACCCGCCTCGATGGCTGCGACGAACGGCAGCAGCTCGCGCTTGTGCAACTCGCCGAGGGAGCGGTCGACAACTGGCAGCGAGACGTGCGAGTCCTGCGCCGTGTCGCCGTGCCCGGGGAAATGCTTGGCGCTTGCAGCCACGCCGGTCGACTGGAGGCCCTCGACCCAGGCCCCTCCATGCCGCGCCACCAGTTCGGCGTTGCTGCCGAAGCTGCGGACGCCGATAACTGGGTTGTCGGACCGGGAGTTGACGTCGACACAGGGGGCGAAATTGACGGTACAGCCGGCCCGGCGCAGCGCCCAGCCGATCACGGCCGCGGTGTCGCGCGTGGTATCGAGGTCGTCAAGCCGGCCGAGCACAGCGTTGCCAGGGAACGGCGAACCGGTGTCCGCGAAAAGCCGTGTGACGTCACCGCCCTCCTCGTCCATAGCGATGATTGCGTACGGATTCGCGTTCATGATTTCGTCGGTCAGGCTCGCCAGCTGTCCGGGCGAGGAGATGTTGTGGGCGAAAAGGCAAACACCCCCCAGACCTGCCCGGAGCCGATCCCGCAGCCAAACTGGCAGTGCCATCCCAGCGAACCCGGGCAGCAGCGTGGTCAGCACGTGGGACACTAAAACCCCTGCCAGCTCGGTTTGCCTTCGTAGGTCTCGATGTAGTACGAGGCGAGCTGGAGACGCGAAGCCGCAGCCGTGTCCAGCAACACAGTCACATGTGGATGTAGCTGCAGCGCGGTAGCCGGCCACATCGCCGACACAGGTCCTTCGGTGAGCTGGTGTACGGCCTCCGCCTTTCCTCGCCCGGAGGCAACGAGCAGGATGTGGCGGGCCTGGAAGATGGTACCGATGCCTTGGGTCAGGCAGTGCTGCGGGACGGACTCGACGTCTCCGCCGAAGAATCGAGCGTTATCACTGCGGGTTTGGCTGGTTAACGTCTTGATCCGGGTTCGAGAGGCTAGCGAAGAACCGGGTTCGTTGAACGCGATATGTCCGTCAGTGCCGATCCCAAGAATCTGTAGATCGACGCCGCCGGCGTCGGCTATGGCTTGTTCGTACGCCTCGCAAGCGCTCGGGAGGTCGGCGGCGAGCCCGTCCGGCCCGAACACCTGAGCCGGATCGATATCGACCTTGTCGACGAACTCAGCTTGGATGACATTCCGGTACCGCTGGGGATGGTCTGCCGGCAGCCCGACGTACTCGTCAAGCATGAACGCTCGCGCCTTCGCCAGTGACAAGGAGCCCTGCGCCACTCGACGGCCCAGTTCCTCGTAGATCATCAAGGGACTTGATCCAGTCGCCACGCCCAGGACGGCGTCTGGCCGGCGCCGAACGAGTTCGGAAATGGCGTCGGCGGCCAACGTCCCTGCTTTGTCCGGTGTCGTGCTGATGACCACTTCCATCGCCTAGCGCTCCCGCTCCCCTACCGGCTTCCCATCGATCCACACTCCCCGCACCTGCCAGTCCTTGTCGAACAGCACAGCGTCGGCCACGTATCCCGGCTCCAGCCGACCGAACCGGTCATCCATGCCCAGGATCTGAGCCGGGATGGCCGTGGCGGCCTCGACTGCCGCGAGGGGGGTCAGGCCCACGTCCTGTACGGCGCGGGCGACCGAGACGTCCAGAGTGATGGTTGAGCCAGCGATCGAGTTTTTGCTGGTCAGCCGGGCGACACCCGCAGTGACCTCGACATCTAAGTTGCCGAGACGGTATCGCCCGTCCCCGACGCCGGCGGCTGCCATCGCATCGCTGACCAGAGCCACCCGTCCGGGAGCCAGTCGGCAGAGCATCCGAATCACCTCCGGTCGTACGTGGACACCGTCATTGATGACTTCCAGCCAACCACCGGGGTTCTCAGTGAACGCCAGCACTGGCCCGGGCGCACGGTGATGCACCGCGGGCATCCCATTGAAGGCGTGGGTTAGTAGGGTCGCTCCCGCCTCGATCGCCGCCTGGGTCTGCTCATAGCCCGCCGCTGTGTGACCGACCGCGACAACGACACCCGCGTCTGACAAGATCCGCGCCGACTTGGCGAAGTGCGCCCGCTCTGGCGCCATCGTGACCTGGCGCAGAGTGCCGTCGGCCGCGCCCAAGAGCCGCTCAACAAGGTCCGGATCGGGGGCGCGAAGAAAGGCCGGATCGTGCGCGCCGCAGTACTGGCGAGCCAGGAATGGGCCCTCGAGGTGGATCCCAAGGATCGTGGGATCTCGCCGGGTCTCGGCCGCAGCTATCTGGACTTGGGAGATCAGAGCCTCGGCGGAAGCTGTGACCAGGGAGAGCAACTGACGAGTTGTGCCGTGCAGGCGGTGGAGTCGCCTGGCCGTACGGATGGCCTCTCCGCTTTCGCCGTAGGAGGCGCCAGCACCGCCGTGGTTGTGGATGTCGAGCAGCCCTGGGGTGAGGGCATGGCCTGTGCCGTCGCGAACATCTGCGTCACTTCCGGTGAGGTCACGCCAGCCGCTGCCCGTCCCCGTGGCGAGGATGCGATCGCCTCTGAAGGCGACGAAGGCGTCGGCGCGGTCAAGACCTGAGCTGATCAACCGGACGGAATGGATGATGACGGTAGCGGCGCTGCTCACCAGGGCTCAACTCCGGTGCGTCCTGTGGCCCATGGCCCTGGACAATACGCTGCTGGCCGGTCGGGCGCCCGTTGCCGGCGGGAAGACCGTGCCAGACTCCACTTATGACAGACGTGTCAGAAGCAGAGCTGGGAGGGAATTCCGCTGGACCTTCAAGGCACGTGTCAATTGAGATCAATGACCAGCCGTCGGCGTGGGCGCGGGCCGCGAAGCTCGGGCTCACCGAAGATGTTCGTCATGCCCTTCCGGAGCGTGGTCAACGGGTGGCCATCATCGGATGCGGCACCTCGTTTTTCATGGCCCAATGCTTCGCGGAGCTCCGTGAAGGCTCAGGGCATGGCGAAACCGATGCTTTCCCGGCGTCAGAATTCCCGGCCCGCCGCCGCTATGACAAAATTGTCGCGCTGACCCGCAGCGGCACGACGACCGAGGTGCTCCGGCTCCTGGCGACGTTGCGCAACGGGACGGGACCGCGCACGGTCGCGATCACCGCCGACCCGGACACTCCCGTCGTCGATCTGGCGGATGATCAAGTGGTCCTGGCCTTCGCTGACGAGAAATCAATCGTTCAAACACGGTTTGCCACCACGTCGCTGGGATTGTGGCGAGCCTGGCTGGGTGAAGACCTTACTGCAGTTGTCAGGCAGGGGCGAGCCGCGGTGACCGACCCATTGCCGGCGCGCGCACTCGCCTCGGCCCAGTTCACCTTCCTGGGTAGCGGTATGTCCATCGGCATCGCGAACGAGGCCGCGCTGAAACTGCGCGAAGCCTCCCAGTCGTGGACAGAGTCCTACCCCGGCATGGAGTTCCGTCATGGTCCCGTCAGCGTGGTCGGCCGAGCTTCGACGGTCTGGGTGTTCGGCCCGCCACCGCCAGGGCTGCTGGAGGACCTCGAGGTGACCGGTGCGCACGTGGAATGCAGCGGTCTTGACCCAATGGCGGATTTGATCAGGGCGCAGCGGCTGGCTGTGGCGCTCGCCGAGGCCAAGGGGCTCAACCCCGACGAGCCCCGGCACCTCACACGGTCGGTCGTGCTTTCCTGACAATGACCACCATGCGCCGGAGGGACGATCAGGAGGCGGTTCAGCGCGATCTTGTCATCGGAGTCGACGTCGGCGGCACCACCGTCAAGGCCGCCCTCCTCGATTCTGACGGGCTCGAATACGGTGGCAGCGAGCGGTCGACGCCTAGACACCTCGGTCCGGACGCCGTCGTCGCAACCATCATTCGCGCCATCGTCGAGCTTCGAGCGCGCATACCGGAGGCCGCACGGCCGCGCGCGGTGGGGCTTGTGGTTCCTGGGGTCGTGGACGCGCAGCAAGGGATCGCCGTCTACGCCGCCAACATCGGCTGGCGGGAGCTGCCCCTACGCCAGATCGTGGCGGAAGCTGTTGGCCTGCCGGTGATCTTGGACCATGATGTGCGGGCCGCCGGGCTGGCCGAGCTCGAGTGGGGTGCCGGCCGCGGCTTGCATGAGGTCCTATTCGTCGCATTAGGCACAGGTGTGGCGGCGGCCGTGATCACCAGAGGTCAGGCGTACGCCGGCGCCACTGGCAGGGCCGGCGAACTCGGCCACATCCCAGTGTTTCCGGAAGGAGAATGGTGCGCCTGCGGGCAACGCGGATGCACTGAGACTTATGCCAGCGGAGCCGCCTTGTCACGCCGATATGGTGCTGCTAGTGGCCTGAGTGACGTTCCCGCCAAGGACGTCATGCGCCGGGCTGCCGCCGGGGACCCCGTCGCCGAGGGAGTCTTCTCCGATGCCATCACTGCCCTAGGTCGAGCCTTGGTGAACTACGTACTACTCATGGATCCCGAAGTCATCCTCATAGGTGGTGGCATGGGAGCCTCCGGCGCAGCACTGCTCCAGCCGCTGATCCGCGAGGTGCAGGCCGGGCTCGCCTGGCGACCAGCCCCCGCGATCTCGAATGGAAGATTCGCCGGTGACGCCGGACGCCGAGGAGCTGGGCTACTGGCTTGGCGCACGCTGCAGGAGTCAAGGAAGTGACCATAAGCATCGGGCAGGTTCCCGCCGAGGCCTACAACGTGCCAGCGCCGTAAATCCTCAATCGGCGCGCGCCCGGCGTGCGGTGCGGAAGAGCTCAATGAGCTGCTGCGAGGTGGTGGCGTCCTGAGGCTCCTTGTCGTCACGCCAGCGGCCAGTGAACCGGGGAAACCGCATCGAGAGCCCGGCATCATCCTTGAGCTGCCCCCAGCCGGCGGTGTGGTTGGGCGACAATGTGAGCTCGGCGACGAGCACCTCCACCACCAGGCTCGGCTCAAACCACACATCGGCTGGGACCCGCGAGTCCACCCTGGCGGGCCGCTCAACCCGGATAAGCGGTGCCAGTCTTGCGGGCAGCGCGGCTAGCTCGGCGTCGGAGAACCCCGTTCCGCACCGGCCGACCGTCTGGTAGAGCTCCGCGTCCGGGTCGTAGGCCGCCAGCAGCACCGCACCGTACATACCCCGCCGCCGCCCCCGCCCGGCGTACGCACCGACGACGACGAGATCGACCGTATCCGCCAGCTCCGTGCGGTAGTCCCGTTTGAGCTTGATCCACAACCAGCCGCGGGCGCCCGCCTGATAGATCGCATCCGGACCCGTCGACTTGCATACCAGACCTTCAGACCCGTCGGCCACGGCCTGCTCGAACGCGGCTTCCAGCGCAGGGGCGGTCGTTACGTCTAACGCTGTGGTCAGCCGGAGCCGGTCCGACAGTGTGACTGCGTCGGCGAGCCGGCCTCGACGGTCCAAATAGGGCATGCGGGTGAGATCCTCACCGTCGGCGTACAGCAACTCAAAGCAGAACAGCCCGACCGGCACATCCCTTGCGGCCTCGGCGATTCCATACTTGCGGCGACGGAACATGACCTCCTGGAATGGGCGCAGCTCGCCGGCCGCTGCGTCGTACGCCACTACCTCGCCCTCCAGGATCGCCTCGCGCGGACCGAGCCCGGCCTGCAGCAGTTCGACCACGTCGGGGAACTGGCTGCTCACCCGCTCCTGCCGACGGGTGAACAACTCGATCTCGCCATCAGCAGTGCGGTGTGCCTGCACCCGCATGCCGTCGTACTTGTACTCAGCCATGCACCGCGCGCCCAGTCTGGCGAGAATCTCATCGGCGTCGGAAAGTCGCTGAGCCAGCATGACCCGTACCGGGTTGCCGGGCCGTACCCGCAGCTCCTGCACTGCGGCCAACCCGCCGGACGCCAACGTGGCTGCAACGAGGCCGAGATCGCAACAGATGTTGTACGCCCGCTCCAGTACGGGCCGATCCTTACGGTTGCCGGTGTAGACCTGGGCCAACGCGTCCAGAATCGTTGGCGTGCCGATCCCAAGCCGTAGATTGCCTGTCACTAAACGCAGCAGATAGCGGGCCTCCAGCGGGGTCGCCGTTGCCAGCAGGCCGGCCAGCAGATCGAGCTTGCGGCCCTGCGAGCCAGGCCCTTCGGCGCGGGCGATCTGGTGCAGTGTGTCAATGACTGTTGCCACTTGCAGATTTGGTTCCCGATCTCCGGCCGTCCCCGCCAGTAGCTGCTCCGCGGCCTGGCCGAGGTCACCCGCCTCCCGCACCGCCGAGACAACGTCCGCCGCCTCGACGCTGGCCGCTGTCGCGACCGCGCGCAGTGCCAGCTTCTCGGCCAGCCCCAGGTCAACTGCGGCGAATTCCGGCGCCACCAGCCCCTGGCACAGGTAACAGACGGTAGGCAGTAACTGCTGAGGGGTCTGGCCCAACAGTGCCGCTAGGCGCTCGATCAACATCAGACGGCCTGATGCTTGCTCCAGGTCACGATAGGCCTCGGCTACAACCTCGTATTTCACTCCGCCATCTTCGTCCCTCGCAGAGTTGATCTGCGGTTGCCTCGGCACTTATGTCCTGTGTTGCGCCGTTCCCTTAAGACCTGGTGCAAAGCATCCGCCGCTGAACGAGCCTTCCAGAGAGAATCATCCCGTCATGTCAACCAAAGACACCTCTGCGGCGAGTAACTCCTGATGGAAAGCCAACCAGCAACGGCAGCCGCGGTCGAACCCTCCGTTGAGGCGCCTAGCGAATCGCTGACGTTCGACGACTTCTACCGAAGGGAGTACCGGCATGTGCTTGGTCTGGCGTTTGTACTGACCGGTAACCAATGGGTGGCCGAGGACACCGCACAGGACGCGTTCGCGGCCGCATTTCGGGGTTGGCGTTCCATCGTTGCCTATGACTCGCCGGGTGCGTGGGTGCGGCGAGTGACCTGTAATCGAGCGGCATCGGTATTGCGCCGACGCGTGCGCGAGGCAAAGGCGTTAATGCGTCTCGCCGGGCGGATGCAGACCCCTATCGAACTGGATGAAGGCGATGCAGCGTTCTGGCAAGCGGTTCGTCGTCTGCCACTCCGTCAAGCGCAAGCGGTCGCCCTCCGTTACATGGAGGACTACAGCGTAAGGGAGATCGCCGAGGTCCTTGACTGCAGCGAGGGCACTGTCAAAACCCACTTGAGCCGGGCGCGCGACGCAGTCGCGCGTCAATTGCAGTTAGAGGATGCGCAATGAGCGACTTCGATTCACGAGCACGAAAAGCAGCCGATGCAGTCCGGCGGCAGATTGCAGAGAGCACTCCCGACTCCGAGAAGGGAATCCGGCGCGCTCAGCGATCGCCCGCCCGAGTAGCCATTCCGAGCGCGGTGGCTGCGGCGGCAGTACTCATCGCTGGTGTCGCGGTCGCGTTACCTCGCGGTGGCGGTGACGGGACAGCGTCGGATGGGGAAGGTACGGCGTTCGCGTTGGCGGGGGCATTGATGCCGTTCAACACCTGTGACACCGTTCTCCGGTACTTCAAGGACCGGGCTCCCGAGTATCTGATCCAACGCGCAGGCGGCGCCACAACCTCCGACTTCGGCGGTGCAGCGGAAAGGACAACTGCGGTACCTCAGCAAGGCCGTGCCGCTGACTCCCCGGACACGACCGCTGAGTCGGCGAGTATGACGCCGGCGCACTCGACAACGAACGTCCAAGAGGCAGGAGTTGATGAGCCTGACATCGTGAAGACGGATGGGAATCGCATTGTTGCGGTCGCTCAGTCCCGAGTGCACCTGGTTGGGCTCGACGGCGGCAAGATGAGACTGCACAAGACTCTTCCGGACACGATGGTTCGTAATGTGTTTCTGTCCGGCGAACGTGTCCTTGTGTTCAGCGGTCAGACGGCTCAGAGTTTCGACCCCGGATTGCGCTGGGCAGGCCAGCAGGCCGTTCTGACGATGTATGACATCTCGAACCTCAATGATCCAAAACTCATCGCCACGCTGACAATCGACGGCGATGTGCTCGACGCACGACTGCTGGGAACGCAGGTTCGTGTTGTGACGGTTGCGTCGCCCGACGTTGATGTCCCGTCTCCGGTCTACACACCAGACGGCAAGATCTCTCAGCAGTCCAAGGACGAACTGCGGGCGGCTGTCGCGAAGACGAATGTCGACGACTGGATTCCGACGTACACGCTGCAGGACGGTGCGGGCGCCGAAGTGAGCAAGGGACGTCTCGTGGAATGCGCCAATCTGGCTCATCCGGAAGCGTTTTCGGGCCTCGACACGGTGGCGTTGTCCTCGTTCGACATGGGGTCGGCCCTCCAGTCTCGCAAGACAGTGGGCGTGATTGCCGGCGGTCAGCAGATATACGCGACCGAAACGTCGACCTATGTCTCGACGACACAGTGGAGCAGCGACGGTTCCCCAGCAACGACCAGCGTGCACAAGTTCGTCACCTCGCAATCAGGCGCAAGTACCTACAAAGGATCGGGGGAAGTTCCCGGAACCTTGCTGAACCAGTACGCGATGTCGGAGTACAACGGCGTGTTGCGGGTCGCGAGCACGGTGTCTGAGCGTCGGGGTTGGGTCAACTCTCGTCAGACAATCGAGGGTGTGGTCACGACTCTGCAGGAACACGGCGGTGAGCTTCGCCAGCTGGGACAAGTCGGCGGACTCGGTAGGCAGGACAACGAGTCGATCCGAGCGGTGCGATTCATCGAGGAACGCGGATATGTCGTGACGTTTCGCCAAACGGATCCCCTCTACGTTCTCGACCTTCGCAATGCTGCAGAACCGAAGGTCGCGGGCGAGCTGAAGATCCCCGGCTACTCGGGTTACCTGCATCCGATTGGTGAGAACATGCTGCTCGGTGTCGGGCAGAGCGGAGCGGACTTCGACAACAGGCCATCTCAGCCGGTCCGCGCGGGCCAGGTCGGCGTGCAGTTCTCGTTGTTCGACATCAGCGACCCCGCTTCTCCTCGCCGAATCGACACGCAGACCTACGGTGGGGGCGCAGCGGCAGCCGAGTTCGACCCAAAGGCGTTTCTGTACTGGCAGCCCCGCAATCTGATCCTCGCCCCCACGAACCTGCATGGCGACTACAAAGGGAAGAGAGCGTTCAGCGGTCTTCTGTTACTGCAAGCCAACGAGGATGGACTCAAAGAACTGGGCCGCCTCGCAACCACCGAGGCCTACGGGACTGCCGCCCGTTCTCTGGTCATTGGCGACAACGTCTACATACTCACCGACCACGCTCTTCAGGCCAACAGCCTCGACACTTACCGGGTCATCGACAAGCTCATCCTCTAGCGAGCTGAGTAGGTGGCCGATCGATCCTGAGGAGGATGCCTCTTACGGGGGCACAATCAAACGGTGGACGACGCGACCAGCAAAGCCGCGGTCATCCTTACCCGTTCCGCCAGGTCTGTGGGGGTGAACCTGGCATTGATGCGTGCGTTCCGCCGCTCACCTTGGGACTTCCTGGACGTGCTGGTGGCTAGCGGTGCCCGCACGGTCCCGTTGCGGATGGGACCGGAGCGAGTGCTGTTGGTTGATGACGCCACGCAGGTCTGGGAGCTGCTGACCATGCACGCCCGGCGTACGGGAAAGGGCCGCGGACTGGCACGCGCGCGACAACTACTCGGCGAAGGGCTCCTCACCAGCGAGGGTCAGGAGCATCTGCGCCACCGTCGCGCCTTGCAGCCGGCGTTCCACCCGCAGCGAATCGCCGACTATCGGGTGGACTTCGCTAGCGCTGCTCGGCGCACGGCCGACCGGTGGACCGACGGTGGCACAATCGACCTAGTCGCGGAGATGTCGGCCATGACGCTGGACGGCGCAGGGACGGCCCTGTTCGGCTCCGACCTCCGCGGGTCAGCGCCGCAAATCGCGCGGGCGCTGACCGATCTGCTTGCGGGTTTCCGGCTCGCCATGGCTCCAGGGGGGCCAGCGCTACTCCGGTCTCCGCTGCCCGTAGCCGTTCGGGTGCGCTCAGCCAAGGACGAGCTCGAGCGCGTCGTCGATGACCTCTTGGGCGGGCGTTGGGCCAGCCAGCCTCAGCCCGGACCGGTGCTGGGCCTGCTGGCTTTTCACCCCGAGCTGACTGAGGGAGAGATCCACGACGAGGTGATGACGCTGCTGCTGGCGGGGCATGAGACAACGGCTATGGCCCTCACCTGGGCCCTCGCCGCAATAGACCAGGCGCCGGTGGTGCGCGCCGATCTCGAGGCCGAATGGGACGCGAGGCCGGTTCTGGCCGGTCAGCTGCCGGACGCGCTGCCCATGACCACGGCCGTACTCGCCGAGACGTTACGACTGTGGCCACCGTCCTGGATGTTCAGCCGCCGGGTCCTCGAGCCGGTCGTGCTCGGTGGGCGCACTCTGCCCATGGGGACGATGTGCTTGATCAGCCCAGCTTTGCTGCATCGCGACCCGCGGTGGTGGCCTGAGCCCGAACAGTTCCGGCCAGACCGCTGGCTACAGCGCGAGCCGGGGAAGGCCGACCGCTTCGACCCCAAGTGTCCAGGGCAACCGCGCGGCGCCTATCTGCCCTTCGGTGCTGGGCCCAGGATGTGTGTCGGCGAGCAGTTTGCCTGGTCGGAGGCCGCGACAATGCTGGCCGAGCTGGGCCGCAGCTGGCGCCTCAGCGTCGACGACGCTCAGCTGACCGCCGGCCGATCCTCAATGACGTTACGGCCGAACGGTCCCGTGCATGCGACAACATCACTTCGAAGGTCGTGATCTGTTCAGAGGGTGCTACAGAAACATCGAGTCGCCGCCGAGGCTGTTTCGTTCGACACGTCAATCGCCACCACTCGATACGCGCCAGGGCGACACGCCCTCAAGGTTTGGCTCGCTGCGACACTTGGAGTCTAAGACCACGGACGATTCGAAGGTGGTGAAGCTGTGCGAGCGTCCATCTCGCTAGGCCGCATTGCTGGCATCAAAGTCGGAATCAACGCCAGCGTTTTTCTAATTGTTGCCATTTTGGTCCTGGGGCTCGCGACTGGGCGGTTGCCTGCCGCATATCCAGGCCGCAGCGTCATCGCCTACGCGATCGGGGCGATCGTTGCAGCGGTGCTGTTCCTCGCCTCGCTGTTGGCTCATGAGCTGGCACACTCGCTCGTCGCCCGCCGAAATGGCATCGAGGTGGAGAGCATTGTGCTGTGGCTGCTTGGAGGCGTGGCACAGCTCCGCGGGGAGGCGAAAACGCCCGGCGCGGACTTTCGCATCGCCATCGTGGGCCCGCTGACGAGCGCTCTATTGGCAGTCGGCTTCGGCCTCGCCGCTGCCGGCGTTGCATCGCTGAGCACCGCTGGATTGCCGTTCGGTGTGTTGGTCTACCTGGCGGCAACCAATGCGGTCCTTGCGGTGTTCAACCTCATCCCTGCCGCACCGCTGGACGGTGGTCGTGTGTTGCGGGCGGCGCTGTGGCAGTGGCGAGGTAACCGGCACACAGCCGCGATCAACGCCGCGCGTGCCGGTCGGATTTTCGGCTTCATCATGATCGCCCTCGGCGTGGTGCAGGTAGTAACCGGTCGTGGACTGGACGGCGTATGGCTCGCGCTGATCGGCTGGTTCGTGGTCAGTGCCGCGACCGCTGAGGAGCAACAGGCGCGGCTGAGCGGGCGACTGGCCGGCGTCACAGTCGGTGAGGTCATGGCAGCACGGCCCACCGTCCTCGATGGCAACCTCACCGTGGACGATTTCGTAGGCCAGGTGGCACTCA
>JBKOUS010000084.1:0-10287 GCA_046723505.1 Actinomycetota bacterium | reverse complement strand
GCGATCTCGTTACTGGCTGAGGCGGTCGAGGACGCGGCCGACGACCCGGCGGCGGTGCGCAAGTTCGCAAGTCGCATGGGTATCGAGTCGGCTCGATTGACCGATCTGGTGGGTCAGATCATCGAGCTGTCGAGACTTCAGTCCGATGACCCAGTCGCTGATCCAGAAATTGTCGAGATAGATGACGTGCTGACCGACGCTGTCGAGCGGAGACGGATGGACGCCGAGCGGCGCCAAATCACTCTCGCGGTTGCCGGAGCTGCGGGGACTCGCGTGCTGGGTAACTCTCGCCAGCTGGGGGTCGCGGTCGGCAACCTGGTCGAGAACGCCATCGCCTACTCCGACACCGGCGCGCGGGTCGTCGTTGCGGCGCATGTGCAAGCCCGAAGCGACGACGACTACGTCGAGATCACAGTCTCCGACAACGGCATTGGCATTCCTGCCGCCGAGCTCGACCGTATCTTCGAGCGCTTCTACCGAGTCGACTATGCGCGCAGCCGAGCCAACGGCGGCACCGGGCTTGGGCTTGCGATCGTGAAGCACATCGCTGCCATTCATGGCGGTGACGTGACGGTGTGGAGCCAAGTGGGTCAAGGATCAACCTTCACCATCAGGATTCCGGCGCATCTGCATACAACCGCCCCAGCAGCGCAAGAGCAGGCCACACTTCTGAGTCGCCAACTGCCAACGGAGCACCCATTGCCCGAACGTCAGGAGATCAATAAATGACGAGGGTGCTTGTCATTGAGGACGAGGAGTCCTACCTCGAAGCTCTGTCCTACATGCTCTCCAAAGAAGGCTTTGAGGTGATGGAGGCGCGAGACGGTGCCGCTGGCATCGCTGAGTTCGATCGGCATGGCGCCGATCTCGTGCTGCTCGACTTGATGATGCCGGGTGTACCCGGCACTGAAGTGTGTCGCCAGCTGCGACTCCGCGGCTCGGTGCCGGTGATCATGCTCACTGCCCGTGACACCGAGGTCGACAAGGTCGTCGGGCTCGAGTTAGGGGCCGACGATTATGTGACGAAGCCGTTCAGCCATCGGGAGCTCGTGGCCCGAATCCGCGCCGTGCTGCGCCGGGGGCATGATGCCGAGCTGGTGCCGGACGTTGTCGAGGTCGCAGGGGTCCGCATGGACGTCGAGCGACACGAGGTTTCCGTCAACGGTGACCGGATCAAGCTCGCCCTCAAGGAGTTCGAGCTGCTGGAAATGCTGCTCCGCAACGCTGGCCGGGTCATGACGCGTGGGCAGCTGATCGACCGTGTCTGGGGTGCCGATTACGTGGGTGACACCAAAACTCTGGACGTCCACGTCAAGCGGCTCCGGACTAAACTCGAGCCGGATCCGGCCAATCCGCGGTACCTCGTCACCGTCAGAGGACTCGGCTACAAATTCGAGGGCTGAGGGTCTTGAGCCGCCACTTGTTCCTATCGCAGGTCGAAATCTATGGCTGCGGGCCGAGGCAACGACAGGCGTCAGGCGCTGGATGTTGGCGCTGGCGTCGGCCTGAGTGTGGCGTATTGAGCCTCGTTGCCGTCGACGACTGGTACGCGCAACGTCACCTCGCCGGCGTTCTGGAACGCCAGCGTCACGATGGAATCGAGACCAGCCATCAGGTCCGGGCTCTTGACGGTTATCGGTTCCTGATTGGTCAGTACGACCTGTAGGCCATTCGCAAGCGAGACGGTGTTCGGGATGGTGGCAGTGAATGGAGCACCCTCGGTTGCGTCCACCTTGATAGGCGTGCCGCTGACGGCAGTCAACGCATCGCGGTCATCGGTCACGATTGATCCTGAAACGACGCCTTCGCCAGGTGCCCAGCTGATGAGGAGCAGGTTGCGGACGTGTACAACCTTGTCCGGGTTAGCCGGGTCGCCGACATCGATATTGATGCCCTCAGCGGGCGTGTACGGGCGGTTCGTCTGCACATCCTGTCCGCATGCTCCCGACACCAGGAGCAGACCGAGGACGAGTAGCAAACTCGCGCCACCTCGCAGTGCGGTCATCCCCGAGCCAGCCCGGAACCTAATGCGGCCTGCTTGACTTGCACGACTCCGGTTCCAAGACACGATGGCCGACTCCTGCCTAGCGAGGGACACTTTGCGATGCAGCCTAATCGACACCATCGGCGTTCGTGCAGTAGTGCCGCAGTGACGTTGTGCAGCTGCTCGCGGTGTGCGGGCTGTTCGATTGCTCGCTCGCTCGCTCGCTGCGGATCGCGCCCGGTTGCCGGCGACGTCGTCGTCACTCGCGGACGAAGAAGTGTGTCTGCTCGTTCCTCTTAGCACGGCGGCACGTGATCGTTGTTTGAAATGTTAGTGATCCAGCGCACATTCCGACCCCGTTTGTCAAGTCCGACACCACCTCAATACTGCCCTCTGGCTAGCGCAAACGCCGCCAACGCAGGAGTGCTGCCGTGCTAAACTTGGTTGCGCGAAAGGGGTACAAAACAATATGACCTTTACAGTCGGCGAAACGGTGGTCTACCCCAATCATGGGGCCGCCGTCATCGAGGACATCGAAACCCGGCAGATCAAGGGTGAGGACAAGCTCTATCTCGTATTGAGGATTGTTGGCCAGAGTGATCTCGTAGTGCGCGTGCCTGCCTGCAACCTGGACCTTGTCGGGGTTCGCGATGTTGTGGACGCCGACGGTTTGGAAAGAGTCTTCGGAGTCCTCCGCGCGCCCCACACCGAGGAGCCGACCAACTGGTCGCGTCGGTACAAGGCCAATCTCGAGAAGCTTCATTCCGGCAACGTGTTGAAGGTTGCCGAGGTTGTCCGCGACCTCTGGCGGCGCGAGCGTGAGCGTGGGCTTTCCGCCGGCGAGAAGCGCATGCTTGCCAAGGCCCGGCAGATCCTGGTTTCCGAGCTCGCTCTGGCCGAGCGTGTCGAGGAGGACAAGGCCGAGGTCCTGCTCGACGAGGTCCTCGCTTCCTGACTTCGCAAGGCCACCCGCCTCGCACCGGAATCGGCATCGACGTTCATCGGCTGGCTGCAGGCCGACCGATGAACGTCGCTTGTCTGGTCTTTGATGACGAGGTTGGTCCCGACGGCCACTCCGATGGTGATGTCGTTGCCCATGCCGCCTGTGATGCGTTGCTGAGCGCCGCTGGACTTGGTGATCTCGGCAGTAACTACGGGACGACTGACCCGGAGTGGTCCGACGCCCCAGGTGCAGCCTTTCTTACCGAAACTGCAGCGCGGGTACGAGCTGCCGGCTTCGGCATCGCCAACATTTCAGTCCAGCTGATCGGTGACCGTCCCAGGATCGGATCGCGGCGTGCCGAGGCCGAGCTGGTGATGAGTGAAGCCGTCGGCGCCCCCGTCAGTCTTTCGGCGACCACCACGGACGGCCTTGGCCTGACTGGTCGTGGTGAAGGCATCGCGGCAATCGCAACCGCCCTTCTGTTCTGATATGGCGAGCCTGCGACGGCCTGAGTGCAAGTCATCTGGCCCGCGAGCGTCAGCGTCTAACGGACGAGTCTGTTCGGGACGGTGAAGGTATTGCATTCCCCTATTGCACTTGTTCCCAAGCCGATGGTTCCCCAGTACCTGCGTGATCGCGCGAGTCCGTGGTTTCCGACGACGTCAGGGTCACCGGAGAGCTCGTCGTCTCCAATCGCGCCATAAATTTCCAAAATCCCGTCGACGTCCTGCTGCTGCACTCCGATCGACTGCGAAACGGCCCTGAGGAACATGCCGGAGAAACAGTCTGCCTGCGTTTCGAGCCGGCGCGAGTATTGCAAGCTTGTCGCCTCGTCGCCGGAATTCTGGCCAAGGGCATGTGCTGAGATCAATATGCCCGTCCGACTCTGTAATGCATGGCCGAACTCATGCGCCATGACAATGTCGGCGGTCCACTTGTTCCGTCGTACGGTCGGCAGAGCCTGGGGCAGCAAGTTGCTGTAGTAGACCTGTTGGTCCGCCGTGCAGTAGAACGCGTTAATTCCGCTCTTGCCGCACTTGGTGGTGAGTTCCTCGCCGTAGATGGTCACCGTCGGCCGCACGATGATAAAGCCGGCATTGGTGACCGGTGGCTCCCAGACTCGTACTAGACACTCCATTAAGCCCTCAAAATGAGATTTCAGTTGGGCATCGCTTGCAGTCACCACGTTGATCGGCTGGGAGGTGCAGCGCACCGGGGCAGGCACGGTCTGGTTGTAGAACGGGCTCTCGGTGATCCACTGCTCGGCTTGGTCGTACGTCTCTGGTACTGGGATTGGCGGCGGGTTCGTGTCTGGCGGCGGGACCTGGTAGTTGTCATTTTGGTAGGCGGCATTCGAGGTTTCCGACGCCAGGCCGCTGATCGCCAGACCGCCGAGCGCGGCCAGTGTGACACCGATGACCAGGAGTAGCACAAGCCCTAGTGGATTCCTCCTGCGCGGCGCAGGCAGTGGCGGTCGCGGTCCGTACTCTGGCACTCCCCCGCCGAATGACGGCCGACCAAAACCCGGAGAGGGGTATTGGTAGTAGCCACCACCAGTCTGCACTCTCGGCGCCGTCCAGCCAGGACCTGACCCATACGGGCCGTACGGCGGTGAGCCTGCCTGTGGGCCTCGGGGCGGTGCGTACTGGGGACCGCTCCACTGCTGCTGACTCACACGCGCAACGATAACCGGGTACTCCTGGTCGCTGGGCGCGCTTCCTCAATCAGATCCAGTCGGTTGGTCGCGCCGCCTCCAAGATCACAACCGCTCACCTTTTCATGGCTCGCCCCGCACTTGGGGATGACTAGTGGGAGGCTGTATCTCGTGCTCGCCAACCTCCCAAGGACGCTGCATTACAGCAGGGTGATGATCGCGTTCTGCTTCTTGACCTGTGCTTTACTCGCCGGTCCGCTGGCTTTGACGGCACATGCCGAGGGCAACGCCTCGACGTTCATCGCCGAAGGCAATTTGGCCAAGGACGGCACGCTGAAGGTGAAGCAGACGATCACGCTCACAGGGGCGGTGCCACCCGAGCTCTCGCAGAGGTTCGAGACCCGCGAAGACCTGGTCGGAGACCGCCAATATGTCCAGACGCTCACCGATATCACGGCTTCAGTCAAAGGCGCGGTGGTTCAGCCGACGATCACGACTGATGATCGCTTCACTACGGTGACGGTGCCCACGAACGGGGCCACTGAGATCATGATGAGCTACACCGTGACGGGTGCCGTGGTCACCATCGAAAGCGGCACGGCGTTGCAATGGCGGATGCTGCAGGGGCTGAGTGCCCAGGTTGCCCAGTTCAGCGCGACAGTCCAGATTCCGACCCAGTTCAGCTACATCAAGTGCACTGCCGGCAGCCCCAACTCAACCGTTCCCTGCAACTTCGCTGCGGCTGGCACCGAGGGCGCCCAGGTCCCCACCTTCCGCGATGGCCCGCGCGGTGAGGGTGAGGTAGTCGCAATCGACATCGGATTCCCTCCTGGAGGCATTGCGGCGAATGAGGTAATCGACTACCAATGGACCCTCGGGCGAGCCTTCTCGGCTAGCCCGCTGCCGCTGGCCTTGGCGCTGGGCTTGCTCGCCCTCGGCGGGTTTGTGCTGTACGGAATTCATCGGCGGGTTGGTGCCGACCGGAATCCAGACGGGCAGATCAGTAAGGCTGGCGAATTCGTGCCCACCGCTGCTGGGCAGTCTGAATTTCGGGTGGTCGGCGATGTGCGGCCCGGTCACATCGGCACGGTGGCCGACGAGCGTGTCGATCCCATCGACGTCACCGCGACATTGGTCGACTTGGCCGTGCGTGGCCATCTGTTGATCATCGAGCTGCCTCGCGAAAGCGAGTTTGCCCGCACCGACTGGGAAATCAAGCGGGTGGACGGGCATGACGGTTTGCGACCGTTCGAGCAACAGGTCCTCGAGGGCATCGCCGCGCCCGGCTCGAGCGTGCGCGTCTCGGAACTGGCCGGGAGGGTGCAGGAATCTATCGGTGGGGTGCAGAACGCTCTCTACGACGAGATGGTCAGCAATGGCTGGTTCGAGCGTCGACCCGATGACACCAGAAATCGCTGGACGCAGCTGGCGCTGGCCGCACTGATCATCTCCGTGGTTGTGACAGTTGTGCTCGCCGCGTTCACCACCTTCGGGCTGGTCGGTTTGGCGCTGATCGCGTTGTCGCTCGGCCTGGTTTTCGTCGCGCAAGAGACGCCCGCCCGCACCCCGAAGGGAGCAGCTCTACTGAGCGGCCTCGGCGAACTGCGCTCGGACCTGATGAGTCACCCGACCAACCAGCTGCCTCCGGGAGGCGAGTTGCGGGAGATCTCTGAGGTGCTGCCGTACGCGATCGTGCTCGGTGGCGCCGACCGCTGGCTGGACGCGATTGTGGCCACTGATGCTGACGAGCATCCAGACTCCTATGACCTTTCGTGGTATCACGGGCCCGAGCACTGGCATTTGAGCGACCTACCGGACTCGATGAGGAATTTCGTGACTACCGTTTCCGGGAGCCTGTTCTCTCGCTGATCACTAATCGTTGGCCGATCACCAGCGGTAGCGGACGGGCTATTTATCAAGCATGAAGGTTCTGCAGCGGGTAGCCGTTCTTCGCACAACCATCCTTGATCAACTTCTGGACGTCGTCCGGGGCGTTCTTGGGATCTTCAGAATCCAGCACGCTGATAACTGCATCGAGCCATCGCTGCGGCTCTGGGTCCAGCTTGCCGGATTCGCTCAGTTTCTTCAGGCCGAGGACTGTCACTTTGCTGACCATCGAGCCACCCTCGGCTGCGGCATCGACGGCGGGACAGCCGATCTTATAGATGTCCGAGGCGCTGATGTTTGTTTGGGAGCAGGAGCCAAAACCCAGTAGGACGGCGAGGGTGAGGAGAGTGGCGGCAACGACGCGGCGCATACACCGAGAGTATGTGAGGCTGACGCTGCATGTAACGAGAACAAGTCGGAGTCTGATCCGATTAGAGGTGTCGTTCCCCTCGCTCGTAATCCGCGATCGCCTGCCGCATCTGTAGCACGGCTGCTTGGATCTCGGCCTCGAGCCTCTCTTCTGGACTGAGGTATCGCCGGACAACTGGCTGCCAGTCGCTGAACCAACAGTAGGCGGCCCAGCTTGTGACGCCGATGGCAAACAGAATCATGACGATCGTCGTAATGGTCGTCGGCTCCATGCCTGGGTCCTTCGGCAGCGGTGTCTATAGAGCAAGCCCTGGGTAGAGCGGTTTGGCGTCCAGCATTTCAGCTGATGCCGCTTTGGTGGATTCGGCTACGCCTTCGGCGAGCACATACTTAGCCTTCCCTGGTTGCCCGCTCGAGGCAATCGCCGGCGTTGTGTTCCGCAGCACGTTGACGATGAGCTCAGCCACCCTGTCGAATTCATCTGCACCGAACCCGCGGGTAGTGAGTGCTGGCGTCCCGATCCGCACACCGGAGGTGTACCAGGCGCCGTTGGGGTCGACTGGCACCGCGTTGCGGTTGGTGACGATGCCCGCGTCCAGCAGCGCCGCCTCGGCCTGTCGGCCGGTTAAACCGAACGTAGACACATCGATCAGTACCAGGTGGTTGTCGGTGCCGCCGGTGACCAGCTTCGCGCCGCGCCGCAGCAGGCCGTCGGCCAAGGTCTTGGCGTTGTCGGCAACCGCCTGCGCGTACACTCCGAACTCCGCTGTCCGCGCCTCGGCTAGTGCTACCGCCTTGGCCGCCATGACATGGCCGAGCGGGCCTCCAAGGACCAGCGGACAGCCCCGGTCGACCGAGTCCGCATATTCCCTGGTGGCTAGTACCAGACCACCGCGCGGTCCACGCAGCGACTTGTGTGTCGTCGTTGTCACCAGATGTGCATGCGGAATCGGATCTTCATCGCCGGTGAAGACCTTGCCGGCTACCAGACCCGCGAAGTGCGCCATGTCGACCATGAAAGTCGCACCCACCTCGTCGGCGATCTCGCGCATCGTGGCGAAGTTGATCCGCCGCGGATAGGCGGAGTACCCGGCGATCAGGATCAGCGGCTTGAACTCCCGCGCCGCGGCACGTACCGCGTTGTAGTCCAGCAGCTGGGTCTTGGGATCAGTGCCGTACGAGCGCTGATGGAACATCTTGCCCGAGATGTTCGGCCGGAAGCCGTGTGTCAGGTGGCCGCCGGCATCCAGCGACATGCCGAGCGCTCTTTGATTACCGAACTTGGTCCGCAGCGTCTCCCACTGCTCCTCGCTCAGGTCGTTGACGCTCCTAACCCCATGAGCCTCGAGCTCGGGCAGCTCGATCCGATGGGCGAGGATGGCCCAGTAAGCAACCAAGTTCGCGTCGATGCCGGAGTGCGGCTGGGCGTACGCATACTCGGCGCCGAAGAGCTCACGCGCGTGTTCGGCTGCGACCGCCTCAACCGTGTCGATGTTCTGGCAACCGGCGTAGAAGCGATGCCCGATGGTGCCTTCGGCGTACTTGTCGGACAGCCAGCTACCCATGGTCAGCAGTACGGCCGGTGATGCGTAGTTCTCCGACGCGATCAGTTTCAGTGAGCCGCGCTGGTCGGTCAGCTCGGAGCGGATGGCACCTGCGATCCGTGGCTCGACGGCATCAACGACGGAGAGTGCTGCGCGGTAGGCCTGAGAAGCCGTGCCCGAGTAGTCGGAGCCCGAGCTCTGGGTCGCAGGGGCTGGGGAGAGGATGTCGGTCACGAGCGCTCCTGAGGGTGAAAACCGGGCGCCGCTAAGACTAGTCCAGCCCTCCGACACGATGTCGCGAGATTTCATAGAGCGCGATTCCGGCGGCCACTCCAGCGTTGAGTGATTCCACATTTGTGCTGATCGGAATCGAGGCTAGAGCGTCACAGGCCTCACGGACCAGCCGGGAGAGGCCATCCCCCTCACTGCCGACGACCAGCACTACGGGTCCGGAGATGGCAGGCACTTCGGAGATGCTCATGGCGGCCCGGCCGTCCAGCCCAACCAGGGTCAGCCCGGCCCTTCCGTAGGCACGCAAGCTGCGGTTGAGGTTAGTGGCGCGTGCAACGGGAATGCGGGCCGCCGCCCCCGCCGAGGTCTTCCACGCAGCAGCGGTCATGCCCGCCGAGCGGCGTTCCGGAATGAGTACGCCATCTGCACCAAAAGCGGTGGCCGACCGGACGATCGCCCCGAGATTGCGTGGATCGGTGATCGAGTCGAGCGCCACGATGAGCGGCTCGTGAGTCGAATCGAGGGCAGTCGCCAGCAGATCGTCGGGGTGGGCGTACTCGAAGGTCGGTAGCTGCAAGGCGATGCCCTGGTGCAGCGCGCCGGCGGTCAGCCGGTCGAGCTCCGCGCGGGTGATCTCAAGCAGCGCCGTGCCGCGGTCCGCGGCGAGCTTCAAGATGTCGCGCAGCCGATCGTCGCGTTCGGCGCCCTCCGCCACATACGCGACACGTATCGGCATCTCGGCGTCCATCGCCTCCAGTACGGCGTTGCGGCCCACCACCCACTCGGGGCCCGATCCAGGTCGACCGGTCCTGGGAGCCGCTGAACGGGACTGTCCGCGAGAGGTTGGCGTCCCCTTGCCACGGTAAGTAACGTGATAAGGCCGGTCCTCTGCCTTGGGAGTCGGCCCCTTCCCTTCCAGGCCGCGCCGCACCCGACCACCCGAACCAGCAGTATTGCCTCTGCCCTTGCGCCGTACCGCTCCCTTTCGCTGGCTGTTGCCCGGCATAATGTCTACCCCTTCGCCGAGGTGTCAGCGGCTGTGGGCGCCTGGGCAGCCAGCGGTGCTGGCATGTCGGCGTGGAGGGACCACCGGCTTCCCTGGGGAGTGTCGGAAACCTCGATTCCCAGGGCAATCAGCGAGCTCCGAATCGCATCGGCTGTTGCGAAGTCCCTGCGCTCGCGTGCTGCGGCCCGCTGGTTCAGCAACTCGTTGATCAGTCCGTCGACCACTGCCGTCAACCGGTGATCATCCCTCTGCCAGACATCGCTGTCGGCATTCAACCCCAAGATCATCAGCATGCCATGGACTTCACTGAGATGACTTGCAATTCGATCATGATCACTCGTGTCGAGGGCCTGGTTGCCTTCCCTGACGGCCTTGTGCAGCACGGCTACTGCCCCTGGAGTGCCGAGATCGTCATTCATGGCGGCGATGAAGTCCTCGGGCACCTCGGGTGGCCAGCTGCCCACCCGCTCGGTTGCTCGATCAACGAAGTTGTCGATCCGGCCAAGGGCCGCTACCGACTCCGCAATTGCCGCATCGGAATACTCGATCGTCGAGCGGTAGTGCGGCTGCAGCAGGTACAGCCGTACCGCGCGTGCGGGGAATCTCTTGATCACCTCAGAGACCAGTGCGCTGTTGTCCAGCGACTTGCTCATCTTCTCCCCGGCGGCG
>JBKOUS010000205.1:0-4972 GCA_046723505.1 Actinomycetota bacterium | reverse complement strand
TGGCTCACCGAGCAAGGCCAGGTCCGCGGCCGCCGACTGGAGTACTCGATCGGCTTCCCGACCAAGAACACCGCGTTGACCAGCGCCATCACCACGATCCCCGAGCAGGCGTGGACGCCGGCGGTCACCGCCGATGGCCAGATCCGCGATGGCGCCGAGGTGGCCGAGGTCACCGGAATGCTCGACCTGCGCCGGTGGCCGACCGGGATGCGGGTCATCGTCCGCCGGGAACGGCCGCACCCCGGCGCCCAGTTGTCGCTGCTGGAAGAGGCCGACGGCTGGCGCTACCAAGCCTTCGCCACCAACACCCGGGTCGGGCAGCTGGCGTTCCTGGAAGCCCGGCACCGGGCCCACGCCCGCGTCGAGGACCGCATCAAGGCTGCCAAAGACAGCGGCCTGGGCCGGTTCCCGTCACGGGAGTACGCGATCAACCAGGCCTGGCTGCAGATCGTCGCCGTTGCCGCCGATCTGACCGCCTGGTTGCGGCTGCTCGCCCTCGACAGCGACATGGCCGCCGCCGAACCCAAGGCGCTGCGGTTCAAGATGCTGCACGTCCCCGCCCGCCTCACCCGCAGCAGCCGGCGCCGATACCTCCGGCTGCCCGGCCGCTGGCCGTGGGCCGACCAAATCGTCGAGGCGTTCCGCCGGATCATGATCATCCCCGCACCCACCTGACACCAAGCGCCGACCGTCCACCACTGCCTGAGAAACATCGGAGAACCGCCCCGGAGCGCCAGCCGGCAAACCACCATTGCCCCAGCCCGGCATCACCAGCATCGCCAGGCAAGATCAACAACTACCCCTGATCAGGCAACCTCATGAAAGACCGGGGTTAGGTCGCGGACCGAGGGGAAGGTGCCCCGGTGGATGGCCTGGCGCCAAGATCTCGCCGCGGTCCATCGTCCTCGGCCGACCCGAGCGCTGCTCATCGTGCAAACCCTGCATTCCAGAGCCGACGTAGCGATCCCGCCAGGCGATCACGTTGGGCCGCGACACCCAACCAGCTCAGCAATCTCGGTGTTGGACACCCCGTCCGCAGCCAACAGCACAATCCGGGCCCGCTGCGCCAAACCCGCCCGGATCGAACTCGACCGCGTCCAGGACTCCAACAACTCACGCTCACCCGATCGAAGGCCCAGCGGTTGCGCGCGCACCCCTCATTCTCGCGCACCTCACTGTCAAACTACTTTAGACGCGCCGCACTTGTGTGTGTAGGCATTCCGGTCTTCGGACGTCGACTGCTCAAGACCGCACCTGCGCGTTATGCTCCCGCGGGTGCGCCGGAAGAGACGACTGCTCTCGTACGCAGTGCTTGCCCTTCTCCTGGCGGTGAACGCGATCTTGCTAGCAAAGCTCCTCTGGCAGTAGGACAACGTGGCAGCGGAGCCGGCTAGTCAGAACACGGCAACTTTTCCTGCGACGCCACCGGCGAGCAGCACCACGTCTACGGCCATACCTTCGAAGACGCCGACGCCCTCGAAAGGCCGTCGCCCAGCAAAGCATCCTCCAAGGTCATTCCAGTCAAGCGGCTCATCGTTGCTACTTCGGCCCGCACGGCGTGGCGTGCGACGGTCGGTGACTGTAAAAGCACCGGTACGATCGAGCGATCAACCAACAGTGGCAAGAGCTGGAAACCCGCGGTGAAAAGCGTCCTCGGTCTGATCGTGCGGCTAGGGATTGAAGAGGCAGCGAACCTCTACGCCGTCGGGGGTGCAGGGCAAGACTGCTCCGCCTGGTACGTCGCGTATTCCGGCTCCGGCGCCGTCGTGGGCCAGACTGCCGCTCCTCAGGGTGTGTGGTTCCTCAATCCCGATGATTCCGACCAGGTGATCGGTCCGGGTAACACCAAAGGCACTCCCTACAAGGAGAAACACTTCATCAGCTTGGCCGCACTCGACAACTCGAGGGCCCTGCTCGTCTGCGCCGGAGGAGCAGTCGTAACGACCTCGGACGGCGGCATGTCTTGGAAGAAGGTGGGCAATCTGCCAAGCACCATGGCAGTCGCAGGCGCGGGAAGCCGCTACTGCGCAGGTCGGCGAAGCTTGTAATGGTGTTGTCGTTAGATCGCTGACCGTGAAAGGTGACCAATTATCGCCCGGCTCGAGCCGGTGCGCGAAAAGATGAGGTAGGCGAAGGAAAGGTTGTTCTGGGCGGAGCTCGGAACGCGATCTGGCTTTGGGCTGGCGATAAGGTCCGCGTCTCAACGAACGGCGGCCGAAGCTGGACTGATTGATCAGCGGCCTCTTGCTTGATAGTCCATTATCTTGAATTTGATCCCCCCCGGGGGGCAGGTTGCGCCTCGAAAGGTCCGACCGGCCAGGGAGGTGTCGGCCACGGCGGCTCCGCCTGGTCTTGCTCAATTTCCGCGTTGTTTTGTTTGGTGACTCCATCCTCCTGCTTGACCGGAGTGACCTCATCCAGCTGCGCCGGAACTGGCTCGCCAGGCGTGAGCGGAGCCACCTCATCCTGCTTCGCTTGAGTAGTCACGTTCTGCTTCGCAGCCGCCTTCGTCTGGTTCGCCGCAGCAGTCGTGCTCTGCCGGGCCGCACCGGTCCTGTTTCTCTTGACCCGAGCACTTTCTGCCTTCGCCGGAGCAGTCGTGCTCTGCCGGGCCGCACCGGTTCCGTCTTGCTTGACCCGAGCACTTTCTTCCTTCGCCGGAGCAGTCGTGCTCTGCCGGGCCGCACCGGTCCCATTTCCCTTGACCCGAGCACTTTCTTCCTTCGCCGGAGCAGTCGTGCTCTGCAGGGCCGGACCGGTCCCGTCTTGCTTGACCGGGGTAGCGTCCTCCTTCGCCGAATCGGTCACCCCGTCTTGCTGCGCTAGACCGGCTGCATTGTCGCTCGTCGCAACGACCGAACTATCACGAGAGCCCAGCGGCGTACGATCGAGTGCGGGTCGAGACCAGTCCCAATTCGGGATCATGTGCCCCGGTGCAATGGTTTCGTCCTCTGCGAGGGGCGCGTAGACGCTGCCATAGTTGTACGCCTCCCCGTCATGCCGTTCGGTCTTGTTGAGCACAATACCGAACAGGTGAGCTCCGGCCGTCTCGAGTGAGACCAAAGCCTCTTGCAACTGCGGACGGTGTATCCGGTCAGCTCCCACGACCAGTAACACACCGCCCGCAAGCTTACTTAAAACTGCTGCATCGGTGACCGGGAGTAGCGGCGGACTGTCGAGTAAGACCATGTCGTATGTAGCGGTAAGCCGATCGAGAAGCCCAGCCATGGCAGGTGAGCCAAGCAGCTCACTGGGGTTCGGAGGGATCTGTCCGGTCGGCAGAACGTCGAGCGTGCTGGCGCCGAAAGGCTGTACCACGTCTTGTACATCTGCGCGACCGATGAGCACCGTAGTAAGACCAACGTTACCTTCGATGCCGATATACTGAGCGATTGACGGCCGGCGCAAGTCTGCGTCTACGAGAATGATTCGAGCACCAGTATCTGCGAAAGCGACTGCGAGGTTGATCGCGATCGTCGACTTGCCTTCCTCCCCAATCGACGAGCTGATCACAACCGACTTCGCTCGATTGACCACATCGACGAATTGAAGATTTGTCCTTAGTCGCCGCACTGACTCAGACGACGCGGAATGCGGTTCACTTCGCAAGATCACTGGATGCCTAGGAACCTCCAAGTCGACCGGAACCGCGCCCAGGATTGGGATTTCTGTAAGCCGCCGCACATCTTCTTCACTCTTAACCTTGGTGTCGAGCACATGGCGAAGCACCGCCAGTCCAAACCCGAGAAACAGACCGAGTGCCAGTCCTAGAGCGAGGTTCCAGAACACGCGTGGTGACGATGCCTCATCCGGTATCTGAGCCGACTCCACCGTTGTGACTCGCACAGATTCTGAACCGTCCGCACGGTCTGGTGCGAGCTCTTCAGCGACATTGGCAAGCGCGACTCCCACTGCATTGGCGATTCGGGCTGCGCGGCTCGGATCTTGATCTGTCGCAGCAATCTCAAGGACCACGGTATGGAGCGGAACGGTTACAACCACAGACTTGGCCAGCTCCTCTGCAGTTGTTGACAGAGGCACCTCCCGGATGACCGCGTCTAGAACCTTCGGCGAGGTCGCTACCTGGGCATACGAGGACATCTGCTCCTCAGCGAAGGTGGATCCCTGTACGAGTTCCGTGACTGAGTCAGCCTGAACCGAGAAGTAAAGCCGGGTGGTAGCGGTGTATTTCTTGGGCACGAGCAACGTCACAAGCGAAGCGACGGCCAGAATCGTTAGCGCAACGATCAGCACGCTCATCCACCGGCGCCGAAGGATGACAAGGTACTCACGCAGCTCCACAGGGCCCCCGCGGTCGAGGATGTCACGAACGGACATATCTTGCCATGCTCCAGCTAGAGGTGCATGTTAGAGCCTCACCCGGCTCTGACCACACCGCTGAAGGTGCGGAACCTGGTAGTATCCGCGTCTTTTCGACAAAGGCCGGGTGAAGCAGCGTCGACGGCGCCCTCGGCGTATCGCGAGAGCAGGTCGTCTGCCTGGACAGCCGTGAACCTAGGTGTGATGTCCAGGCAGGTTGTTGAGTCTGCTGACGGGTGGGCCGTCGATCGCGGAGTGGACGCGGTGGTGATTGTAGAAGTGGAGCCAGCCAGGCAGGCCGGCCCGTCGGACGGCTTCGGAGTCGTAGCGGCGGGCGTAGGCCCACCCGTCGGCCAGGCTGCGGTGGAACCGCTCCAGCTTGCCGTTGGTCTGAGGTCGGTAAGGCCGCGTGCGTTTGTGACTGATGCCCAGCCTCAGGCAGGAGTCGCGCCAGGCGAGCGACCGGAACGGGCCGCCGTTGAGTTCCTAACCGATGTCAAGCCGCTGTGGGGGTCGTAGCGTTGGGTTTGGACGGACCGGTTGATGGAGCGCTGTGCGACTCCTTGTTTAGCCGGTCCGTTCTTGCTGTGTCGGTTCGCCGGTCCGTTCCCGCGGCAGTGCTGGTTCTGCGCTGGCCACGGAGGTCTTTGGG
>JBKOUS010000256.1:0-12640 GCA_046723505.1 Actinomycetota bacterium | reverse complement strand
TCGACTTCGAACTCAGCAGCGAGGAGCTCGCCGCGATCGACGCTCTCGACACCGGCCAGCGAGGCGGCCCAGAACCCGAGGCCATCACCATGGAGAGCTTCGGACGACCGATCCCCGAAGACTGAGCCAAGGCACATCGGCAGCGGCTCCAACCGCTCCCGCGGTTCGACATCCAGATCCGGGTGACACCGCTGCCGCTGCCGGTCACGGCCGACCAGGTGAGGACCACCCAATGAACACGCCTACCCCCAGGCGCACCCTCCTGACACAAGGACTCCTCCTCGGCGAGAGCACATGGATCGGAACAGCCGCCTGCTCAGCGCCGGACAGCCCGGCGACCACCCTGGAGACGATCACGCCAGAACCGACCATGTCACCGGCGCCGACCGGCCGGCACGGCGCCGCGGACGCTACTGGCGTACTTCTCTCGGGCCGGGGAGAACTATTACTATGGCGGCCGCCGCGACCTAGACGTCGGCAACACAGAGCTGCTGGCCCGCATGATCAGCGCGGTTTGCATGACGGGCACCTCTCCTACGACCCTTCCCGTACGGCGTAGATCTCATCCGCGACCAACCCGTGCGCTTCGCGGTGCACGGTGGTCGCGGCTTCGGCGTTGGGAGCATCGACGAGGCAGAAGACCTTGCCTTGGCGCTCGTCGACCCAGTAGCGCAGATACGCCACGCCGTATCGTTCCTGGGTCTTGAGGTCAGCCTTGTGCGCTCCCTTCACATCATCGAAGGTTGCGCCTTCGGGCAGTGTCTGATGCACGTCCATGAATAGCGGCATTTCGTCCTCCTAACGTTTGGTGCGGATGCGAGGACGCTATGAGACGGCCGTTTGGAGGGGCGTTTGTGTGGAAGAGGAGTTATGAGAATTCTTGGGGGCCAGGCGGCGATAGGGGGCGAGGCGTTCTGCAAGATCGGGAATCGGGCCGAGCATGGCCAGCTCGTACGCCTCCTCGACTACCCGTTCATCAGCACCTCGCTGGAGCTCGACGAGGTCGGTGAGGATGACCGCCCGCGCCCAGGGGTAGACATCCCGATACCTGTGGCAGCACCCGACCCCCTCTACCAGGAGATGGATCGCCGCGTCTGCGTCATCTGCGGCCCGAAGGAGCGCGAGGCCTCGCAGGCCGAGCGCCTCATAGCACGGGTCACCGATCTCCTTGGCGAACGTGAGAGCCTCGGCAAATCGATTGGTCGCCGTGCCGCGATCACCCATCTCAAATGCGCAGTTCGCAAGGACAAGCATGGGCCAGGGCAGCACACCGCTCAATCCACCGCGGCGTACGTGTTCGATGCCGATCTCGGCGATCGACGCTCCGCGACCGGGATCGCCAGAGCGCTCGATCGCGCGTGCCAGCATGCCCTCCGCGTACCCCTGCCATCCCAACTCCTCCGCCGCGGAAAGCCGAGCGATGGCCGAGTTCAGTACGTCTACCGCCCGCTCGTAATCGCAGCGATCCGACAAGCACATGCCCAGGTATGTCTCTGCCTTGGCCGCGCGAATCTCCACACCGGCAGCGACGGCGTGATCAACGGAGCGGGCGAGCACCGGCTCGGCGAGTGCACCCGACCCCTCCATCGCGAAAACGAAGCCCATCTCGCGCTCTACATCGGCGAGCGAGGCCAGGTCGTCGAGATCCCCAGCGAGCTGAAGCGCACGGCTCAGCAGGCCCTTCGCCTCCTGATCCCTGCCAAGATGGCTGTGGATCAGCGTCGTCGCGAGCAACAAAAGTGAGGACAGCTCGAGCTTTGGATGGCCGAACGCCAGCGCGACATCGGCAGCACGCCGCGACGTCTCGACCGCTCGATCCAGTTCACCAGCGCCGAGGCGAGCCGCGGCTGACTCTAGGAGCGCCCGAGCGGAGGCATTGGGAGATACCGATGAGGTCGCTCTCGGCCGTTCCAGCGGCCGACGCACCGTGTCGGCGGGCGGCACGCCGAGCTCCTCTCGGAAGCGTCGCTCGATGACCTGGAACCGTTGCCGCGCGACCGGGGCGTTCCCGCTCTGTACGAGCAGGTCGAGCAACAGCTCGTTCGTTGTCTCGCAGAACGGATCGAACAGCAGCGCGCGCTCGGTGATCCGCAGCGCCCGGCTCGGATCCGTAGTTCCGAGACGGCTACCGATCCACCAGAGGGCTTCAGCGATCACGTCGTGCACCCGTGTGCGCTGCAGCGAGAGCCACATCTCGAAGGCGGGGGCGTCGTCGAAGTCCATTCCCTCCAAGAGCTCGCCGCGGACCAATCGTTCGATGACATCGACATCGTCGGGGACAGCGAGCAGGTCGAGGAGATCGACGGTTACCGCCTCGGAAAGTCGCAGGCTCAGTGCACCGTTGTGCTCTGCGATCGTCCCCTCGGGCTCGATCGCTCGTCTTACCTGATGCAGCAGCCACCGGAGCGCGGCAAGTGGATCGTTCGCCTCGGGAATCAGTCGCGACGCAACCTCACGTCGCGTTGGACGTTGCTCGAGGAGCAGATAGGCGAGCAAACCCCAGGGCTTCCGCCCGCTGAGCTGAACCGGTACGCCATCGCGGATGATCGATGGCTGCCCCAAGAGCCGCACATCGAGCGCCATTCCCCGAGCATAGGCATGACGTATCGAATCCGTAGGTGGGGATCTCGGTCGTCACGAGAGTTGCATACACCACAGCAGACACCTCCACCGCCGAAGGCCGGGGTGCGCTTCTCCTCCACGACTGCTGCTCGTGGGCGTCTGGGCGTGTGCGCGTTGGAGCGGCGGCCCAGCGGGGCGAGCCATTCGCAAGTGCCATTAGATACTGTCCGCATGCCGTCCGCCGACGACCAACCTTGGTCGCCGTTCCCCGTGCAGGACTGGTCCACTCTGCCGGCAGATCCGCTGGGCAGTGTCGCGGTTAATCCGACCTGGCCTGCACCCCAACCGCAACGGTCGTGGTGGCGTCCGCTCGTCGTTTTCGGTCTCGTCGCCGCACTTGTCGCAGGTGCCGCATTCGTGGCCAGCTCGGTGGGCGTCGCAGCCCGAGCGACCGCGGCCGCCGACTATCTGCCAACAGACGGCGCGGTGTCCTATGAGCGAACCGACACGACTCGCGAACTCACAAGTGTGGTTGGCATCGCTGTTACGGAATCGGCACGGCTGTCAGGCGTAGCCGGCCTGCTCAGCACCGACGGTGCCTTCGCCTCCAAGATGCTCGATACGGCCTATCTGGACCGCGACCGAATTCGGATTCTGCGGACCACCACAACCGCGATCGATGATCCGACAGCGACCGCACAGACCGTCCGCTTTTATCGGGTCAACGCGGGCGTAGAGCTGATGGGTGTCAGTACGCCGTCAGAGGGCTATGTCTACAGTCCGGCCTTGGTTGTGTTGCCGGCGGACGTACGACCCGGGAGCCACTGGAACAGCGCCGGATCCGCAGGGGACGCCCTCGACTATCGCAGCGAGCTGCGTGCCGAAGCCGGCGGCCGTGATTGCCTGAGCGTGGAAGGAGAGGTGCGCTATCTGTCGAAAGAGGGCCAACTCGGCCGGGTGGTAACGGTTAGCCAGACCTGGTGCCGGCGCGAGGGCGTAGTCGCGGAGAGCCAGAGCTTCGGCGACATACGCAGCGCCTCATCTCGCATCGATCCGCCGGTGCCGAGCGTCCAGACCACCACCAATGCTCCAATTCGCTGGACGGCGCCGGAACGCTGGGCCGCCAAGTCCATGAGCACGATCTCGATCAACCCGACCTTCGGGCTAGGCCCGATGGTGGGCTCACCGTCTCCCGCCGTTACGCCAGTGCAGACCGAGTCCGGCCTGGTCATCAGGCCTGCTATCTCGAGCGCCGACTTGGTCGCCACGACCCCGAAGACACTCACCGAGTGGACCTCGATCTGGCGGGCCCATCCGGGTGGCACAGTGTTGAGCCTCAGTGCGTTCGGCAACGTGATCATCGCGACGACGAGCACTCGCCAGATGGTTGCCTACTCCGATGTTGGCGTGCGGCTGTGGCAGCTGGCGCTTGATGATCTTGCTCCGACATCACCTGTCCGGATCAGCGAGCGCGATGCGGTCCTGATCGATCTTGGTGGTGAGGCGCGCAGATTTGATCTTGTCACGGGTGCCGTGCTGTGGCAGCAGAACGTCGGCTCCGACGTGAACGTCTCACCAGTGGTGGGTGCGGGGGTGGTTGTGGTGATGGACCGAGGTGGCACCACCACTGCCTTCGAGGTGAGCACCGGCAAGCCTCGCTGGAGTCTGGAGATGCAGGGCGATGCTGCTGTGATCATCGGCGAAACCGTGGTAGTGATTCAAGATCAGTCGGCCCACGCGCTGTCGACGGTCACCGGTGTGCATCGCTGGGTGCGCCCGATCTTCGGGACGCTGACCGACATGGTGAATTTCGCAAGCCAATTCGCAGTGGCGACGAAAGGCCAGTCCGTCATGTTGGGCGGCAACGGTGTGATCACTCAGCGACTCGGACCAGTCCTCACCCTGACAGCGACCCAAGATCATCTTGTGGCCTGGGGTCCCAACGAGGCGCTGGTGACGGGAAGAGACGGCAAGATCATCACCCGTTGGAGGTTGCCGGCCCTGACTCTGGCGCTCCAGGACCGACCTGCCCTCGCAACCTCGCAAATCGCGTTGCTGTTCAGCAACGACTGGACGTTTCAGGTTTGGGACGATGCCCGCTGACCTCGATTCGGCCGGCGGCTCAGGAATGCGGGCAAACTCAGGCGCCACGACAAGCGCCGAGCCCGAGGTTGCCACATCAGTCCTGAGCCGCAGCGGCGCGCGACTTGCCCGATTCGCGACCGCTCTGTACAGGCAGACCTTGGTCGAGCCAATCGAGCAGGGGCAACTGCGCGACCTGGAGTGGCCGTACGGGCTCCGCGCGATCGTGCTGGCCGGCTACAGCGTCTTTGTCATCGCCGGCCTGATGGTGATCTTTTCTGGACTGATCCGCGAAAGCAGCACCTTGATCGTATTCGGCTCGGGCCTCGGGCTGCCACAACAAATGGTCTGGCCACTAGTTCTGCTGCTCTCGTTCGGAGTTGCCTCACTCATGGCGGCGGCACAGCACGGACCCTGGTGGCTCAAAGTGCTCGGCCTGCTGTTCACGCTCACGGTGATAGGGACATGGTCGCTGCGAAGTCCATCACTTGCCGGCTGGGCGGGCTGGCCAGTGCTAGCCGCCATCCTGATGGTGACGATGCTGCTGCTGGTGATCATTCGATGGCGTCGCGGATTCGCCTGGTGGGAGTTCGCCGTTCTGTGGGCGCTGGTCGGTCTGGCAATGGCGATCGGTGTCGTCGAAACCCGCGAAGCCAAGATCTACGGCTCGGACCTCAACCCGCTCAACCTGCAGCAAACAGCGTCCGTCCTGGGCTACCTCGCGCTGCCAGCTGCGACGCTTGCGGGTGCCTCGGTTGCGGAGGTCACCGTGCGCGCGACCGTGGCCGCGACCCAGAACGCGGAGCGGTTCGCCAAGCAGGGATGGCTGTACCTGATCTTGATCGTGGTCATCTGCATCCGCCTGACGCAATGCGTTTGGTTGATTGCGCAACGGGATCCCGTCGTAGAAGGCTTGACCTCGCTGCTCTGGGCGAGCGCGTTGGTCGCGGCGTTCGCAGTGGTCGGCCTGATTGTGCTGCGGTTATCCCGACAGCGGCACGCAACCCCTGTCGTCTCCGAACTAGGCGACGAGCTCGGTCGAGTCGGCTTCCCCATTGCAGCAGCGGTGATTGCCGTCACGCTCCCTGTCCAGGTCTTCTTGTCCGTCCTCCAGGTGCTCGCCTCACTAAAGTCTGGGGGTGCGGCGGCCCGGCTCTCGATCGACATCACACCGCTCGTGACCCGCGTCGTCGACCCCGGCCGAGTGCTCGTCGGCGTGGTCTTGATCATCCTCGCGATGCGCGCGGCGCGCCGAGGCCAGAGCGGCCGGGCCCTGGTCCTGGGCTGCATCGGCGTCATGCTCGTCGCGTTGGCGCGGCAGCTGCTGTTTGGCGAGCGGACGCCGGCACCTATCAATCCTGATGCGCTCAATCTCGTGGCTTCCGCTGTGGTCCTAGTCGCCGTCCTGATCTTGTTGGTCCGCCGAAGTCTGACTCCCCAGCGTGCACTGGCGTTCTCCGGGATGCTGATCTTGTCCGCCTTGTTCTCCTACCGCGACTTCATCTCCGACCCGGTCGGGGCGGTGCTCGGTTTCTCTGGCGCGGCACTAGTGCTGTTCGGTCTGACTTGGGACCTCTTCACCGGTTCTGGTTGGGCGAACCGGGAGAGCCGGCGTTTTTCACGGTCAACTCGGGTGCTGTTGGTCCTGACCAACTATGTGTTGAGCATCACGGTTCTGGCGTACGCCGCGCTGATCCGAGACGGCAGTTCGACGATCTACTTCGATCCGTTCGCTCGATTCGGGGATTTGATCTTCGGGACCGGGCTGGTCGCGGCCGCCGCAGTGGCGGTCTTCGACTGTGCGTTACGTGAACGACCCATTGTCTGAGCGCTTCCCGCGCGCCTCCGCGCCGGAAGCTGACATCGTCATCCCTCCTTGCAGCCTGTCTTGCCTTGACGTGGCGATGAGTGGTGTTTTGCTCACTGGTCCTCCGATCGTCAGCAGCGCGACTCTGACGCTCAAAGCGCGGTTTGCGCGAATCTGTCGGTCGGCTCTGGTGCAATACCTGCGTACCAGCTGACCATTCCTAGACCAGGAACTGCGATGTACCGGTTGACTCGGGGGCCGATGACGCTGCCTGCTCCGCCCATCCTTGATGCGATGCAACGCGCCGTCGTCGATCACCCGGGAGGCCCGTTGCTGGTTCTCGCTGGACCGGGCACCGGCAAGACCACAACCCTGGTCGAGTGCGTCGTGGATCGCATCGAACGCCGTGGGGTGGCGCCGGACAGCATCCTTGTGCTGACGTTCTCGCGCAAGGCTGCAGCCGATTTACGTGCTCGGATTGCAGCGCGGCTGGGTCGTACCACGGTGACCCCTATGGCTATGACTTTTCACGCCTTCTGTTACGCGCTGGTGCGGCGCTTCGGCAATGAGACCGACGTTGAATCGAACGGGTTCGGCGCACCGCTGCGGCTGCTGACCGGACCTGAGCAGGAGTTCCGGGTCCGGGAGACACTTCGCGGGAGTCTGGAAACGCAGCGCGCCCGGTGGCCGGAGTCGCTCGCGCGCGCGTTTCCCACCAGGGCGTTCGCAGGCGAGGTTCGTGCCGTGTTGGCCAGGGCCCGACAGCTGGGCATGGATCCGGAGGACGTTGTCGCGGCGGGACACAGCACGGATCGAGCGGAGTGGGTGAGCGTTGGGGCTTTCTTCGACGAATACCTTGACGTGTTGGACGCCGAAGGCGTGCTCGACTACGCAGAACTTGTGCACCGGTGCCGCATATTGCTGGCCCAGCCCGAGATCGCGACAACGCTTCGCAACGAGATCAGCTGCGTTTTTGTGGACGAGTATCAAGACACCGATCCCTCACAGGTGCGGTTGTTGCAGGTCGTCGCCGGTGACGGGCGCGATGTCGTCGTCGTGGGGGATCCCGACCAGTCGATCTATGCGTTTCGCGGAGCTGAAGCGCGGGGAATTCTGGACTTTCCGGAGCGGTTCCGTACCCGACAAGGAGCACCCGCGCCGATCCTCTCACTGAACCGGACACGCCGTTTCGGCAGCGTCCTGCTTGCTGCCAGCCGGAGCGTCGCCAGCAGGTTAGGCATGCCTCGCTCGCTACCGGCTGAAGTGTTCGCAGCCTTCCGTCACCCCGCAGCGGATCCGGAACGTCCCAAGGGAAAGGTGGAGATCTTCACCTGCAGCAGCGCAGGTGCAGAGGCGGAGCACATCGCGGAGATTCTGCGGAGTGCGCACCTCCGAGACAATCTGCCTTGGACAGACATGGCGGTGTTGGTCCGCGCTGGACGCACCATGATTCCAGGGTTGACTAGGGCACTCGTCGCCGCCGGCGTACCGGTCGAGGTCGCGGGCGACGAGATCCCATTGGCTGCCGACCCTGCAGTGCGTCCCCTGATTTTGGCGCTTCAGGTCGCCGCTCGAGGCTGCGCACCGACTCCCGATGAGGCACAGCTGCTGCTCACCTCACCGCTCGCCGGTATGGACAGCATGTCCACGCGGCGCCTGGGACGAGCTCTGCGCGAGGCCGAGCGTGCCGAGCTGGCCGGGACCGCCCTGCCGCGATCCTCCGTTGAGTTGATGAGCCTCGCACTGCGCCATCACGACCTGCTCGACGAATGCCCGCCCAGTCCTGATGTCGACGCTGCTCGCGCCTTCGCCCAGCTCCTACGGCGCTGCGAGCACGCGATCCAGACCGGAAGCACAGCAGAGGAGGCACTCTGGCTGCTCTGGTCGCAGACCAGTTGGCCGGAAAGGCTTCGGCGGCAGGCGGGCGTTGTCGGAGAAGGTGGCCGTCGGGCCAATCGCGACCTGGATGCCATCTGTGCCCTGTTCGAGATCGCCGCTCGCTCCGAGGAGCTGGCAGGTCTCCGTGGCGTGACCGGTTTCTTGGCTGAGGTCGAGGGCCAGCAGATCCCTGCAGACCCGTTGCGTGAATCCGAGCTACGCGGGTCCGGGGTTCGGGTGCTGACGGCCCATCGTGCCAAGGGTTTGGAGTGGGATCTGGTTGTCGTTGCTGGCGTTCAGGAGGGCCGATGGCCGGACGTGCGCCGTCGCGGATCCTTACTGGAACCCGATCAGCTAGGGCGCCACGAGGTGATGGCACCCGTTCCCACCGCGATTCGGATCGCGGAGGAGCGACGGCTCTTCTACGTCGCCTGCACTCGAGCCCGGTCGCGGCTGGTGATAACAGCGGTGGCAGGTACCGAGGGGGAGGCCGATCAGCCGTCTCGGTTCCTCACCGAGCTTGGCGTCTCGCCGCGGGAGCTGCCGGGCCGGCCGCGAAGGCCGCTGTCGCTGTCGGCTCTGGTTGGCGAGCTCCGCAGCACGACCGTCGACCCCGAAGTCTCGCCGCGGCTCCGTGAGGAGGCGGCGTTACGGCTGGCGCGGCTGGCCGATGCAACCGATCGTGACGGCCGCCCACTGGTTTCGGCCGCCCGACCAGAGAAATGGTGGGGCATGCGTCCGCTGAGCCGAGCCGATCGACCATTGGTGGCGGTGGAGGAGCCGGTGCAGCTTTCCGGCAGCCAGCTGGCGAAAGTGCTGGCCTGCCCGCGGAATTGGTTCCTAGCGCGCAAAGCTCAGGGCGAGTCGGTGCGTACGGCTGCCGCCAGCTTCGGCTCAGTGGTTCATGTGCTGGCCCAGTATGGGGCGCACAGCCGGGCCGATCATGAGCAGCTTTCCAACTACCTGGAGTCGGTCTGGAGCCAGCTGGACTTCGACGCGCACTGGCTCTCCGCTGTGGAGCGGGTGGAGGCCGAGTCAGCACTCGAGCGTTTCGTGATGTGGCAAGATGCCAGGTCGCATCTCACGCTGTTGGGTACCGAAGTCGAGTTCTCCTGCCACGTTGATTTGGGTACCGACCGGGTGCACCTCACAGGCAGCGCTGACCGGGTGGAGCGGGAGCCTGACGGTCGAATCAGGATCGTGGATTTCAAGACATCAAAGGCCACGCCTACTGCGGCCGACGTGGCGCTGCACGACCAGCTAGGGGTCTACCAGCTGGCGGTCCAGCACGGCGCCTTTGCGGCGGTGGCCGGGAAAGGCGCCCGACCGGCCGGCGCAGAACTGGTGTACCTCCGGCTGCCCGACGGCGATGGCGGCTATCCGAAGACCTTCCAGCAGGCCTCCCTAGACGACGTGCCCTTCCCCATGAAGGCACTGGACGGCGAAGCTGGCCCGCTTGCCGAACAGCCGACCTGGGTTCATCGCCGGCTAGCACAAGCTGCAGACATCATCCGCCGGGAACATCACGATGCCCGTATTGGGCCAGCCTGTCGATACTGTCCCTTCCGCACGAGCTGTCCTGCACAGCCGGTTGGTCAACAGGTGGTGCGGTGACCGTTTATACCCTCAATCCGCCGGCGCCGAGGACCCGTTTCGACAGTGCGGCCGCGCTGATCAAGGCGCTGGGCATCTCGTTCTCCACCGAGCAGATGGATGCCATCACCGCGCCCCTCGAGCCAGGTGTCATCATCGCCGGCGCTGGATCGGGCAAGACCACCGTGATGGCGGCGCGCGTGGTCTGGCTAGTTGGCACCGGCGCCGTACGACCCGAAGAAGTATTAGGCCTGACGTTCACCCGGAAGGCAGCTGCGGAGCTGTCCCAGCGGGTAGGCAATGCGCTGCTGCGGGCGGGGCTGATCCTCGATCGCGGCGTAGATGAATCTGGCGAACAGCTGATCATGACCTATGACGCCTTCGCCGCACGGCTGGTCGCCGAGCATGGCCTGCGGCTGGGCTTCGAGGCGGACCCGACCATGATCAGCGGTGCCACCCGATTCCGGCTCGCATCGCGGGTTGTGAAGGCTGCTGCAGGGCCGTTTGAGTTCATCTCACGGCTCCGGCCGGCCACCGTCACCGAGCGGGTGCTGAGGCTGGACGCCGACCTCCAGCAACACCTCGTGGAAGTGGATGATCTTGACGCGCACGCCCGCGACATACTCCTCGGCCTGCGGTCGGCACCGCTGAACAACCGCGGCAATGTGTATGCCGACGTCAAGAAGGCGATCATCGCCTGCCAGGAGCGCTTAGAACTAGCCAGCCTGGTACGTGACTACCAGGACTTGAAGCGCCGGCTTGGGTTGGTCGAATTCGCCGATCAGATGGCCATTGCGGCCCGGCTGGCTACCGAGGTGCCTCAGGTGTCGAATGCGATGCGCGCCGCGTTTCGAGTCGTGCTGCTCGATGAGTACCAGGACACCTCGGCGGCACAGGCGATTATGCTGCGGGGACTTTTTTCCGGCCGAGCTGCCGGCGACGGTCGCGGGCACCCGGTAACCGGGGTCGGCGACCCTTTTCAGGCGATCTACGGATGGCGCGGGGCTGCAGCGAGTAACATCCTGACCTTCGCCGACGACTTTCCGGGTACCGGCGGGCGACCGGCACATCACTTCGCGCTGACAGTCAATAGACGCAGCGGGCGAGCGATCCTCGATGTCGCGAATGTGCTCAGCGGGCCGTTGCGGACCGAGACCGGCAGCGTGATGGATAGCGGCCCGTCGACGATCACTTACAGCGACGCTGGCCTGGGTCTGCTGCGGGCGGGCGAAGCAACGCCCTTAGGCCAGGTCCGGGCGGCGACCTTCGAAACCTGGCCCGAGGAGATCAGCTGGATCGGGGATCAGATTGCGGGACTGCGGGCAAGCGGTGAAGTGTCGCGTTGGGCCGACGTGGCAGTGCTGACCCGACGCAACGCCGACATTGCGCCGCTCTATGCCGAGCTGACCGCCCGGAATGTGCCTGTTGAGATCGTCGGGCTTGGCGGCCTGCTGTACCTGCCGGAGATCATGGACATCACTGCGACGTTGCGGCTGATCGACGATGTCACTGCAAACCCGGACCTGATCAGGTTATTGACCGGACCTCGTTGGCAGATTGGGCCGCGCGACCTCGCGTTGCTAGGGCGCCGTGCCCGCGAGCTGGCCCGGGCCGCGCTTGGATCAGCTGATGATCCCGGAGACGAACCCGGCAGAGCCGCAGTCCTCTCCTCACTGGAACGAGCCGTTGCCGAGGTTGACCCGACCGAGGTCATCAGTCTGCTCGATGCTCTGGACAGCCCGGGCGATGCGGTGTACTCACCGGAGGCTCGGCAACGGTTCGACTTGCTTTCAGCTGAGCTGGCGTGGTTGCGGCGGCACAGCGACGAGCCGGTACTCGACCTGACTCGGCGCGTGATCACCACCATCGGCTTGGACGTCGAACTGATGGCCACGCCAGAGTTCGCCCGAACCTCTCGGCGCGATCAGGTCGGCGCGTTTCTCGACGCGGTCGCGGCATACGTCGACGTGGACGGTGATGCCTCGTTGGCCGGCCTTGTCGGGTATCTGCAGGCCGAGAGTGATCAGGGTGCAGGGCTCGAGCAGGCTGTTCCCTCCGATCGCGAGGCGGTGAAACTCCTCACAGTGCACAAAGCCAAGGGTCTGGAGTGGGATGCCGTATTCCTACCGGC
The DNA here is from genome assembly GCA_046723505.1 of Actinomycetota bacterium. Lineage (GTDB taxonomy): Bacteria > Actinomycetota > Actinomycetes > Propionibacteriales > Propionibacteriaceae > Microlunatus. Next base: position 587 of record JBKOUS010000256.1, on the reverse strand, counting down.
GCTCATGAAGGGGGTATTCCCCAGTGACCGGGTCACGGACAACTGGGTGATGAACCCCTCAGTCTTACCGGCGGACCTGCGCGGGGACGCCGAATCGATCCCGCAGCTCGCCGAGACGACTTACGCCGGAATGGCCGACTACAAGCAGCAGCTCAGCCGCCAGCAGCTGCTGGCCGAGGACAGGCTGGCTTACGTCGCCGTCACCCGTGCGAAGCGACTGCTGGTCGGCAGTGGCCACTCCTGGCGGTCCGATCTCAGTAACGCCCGAGCGGCCTCGACTTATCTGCGGGCAATCATCGAAGAGGCCGTTCGGCACGACCAGCTGCTCGCCGAGGCCGTGCCACCGGGACCAGACAACCCTTTGGTGTCCGAGGTGGCCCCGGAAGCCTGGCCGATGCCGTTAGATCCCGAGGCTTTGGAACGGCGGCAGCAGGCCGCACTGGATGTGGAGCAAGCCCGGCACCGGTTCGCTGATCTCGGCAGCTACGACGATCCCGCGAGCGAGCCGTTGTTGCTCGATGATCATGAAGTCGTTGCCGGCTGGGACGCCGACATCAACCGGTTGCTCGCGGAGGCGGTCGAGTCGC
>JBKOUS010000255.1:0-10961 GCA_046723505.1 Actinomycetota bacterium | reverse complement strand
CTCCAAAGCCGCCACGTCCGGCGTCGGGGAGAGGGTGTCCGCGACAGCTGGCCCTGCACTGCTTCTGGAGTCATCGGCGGGCTTGTCGGCAGCCAACCGGGCACCGGACAGTGCCGACGTGAGGCCGGTGTTGTTCTCCAGATATCGGAGCAGCTCCACCGGGAAGGGCAGCACCAGTGTGGAGTTCTTCTCGGCAGCCACCTCGACAATGGTCTCGAGCAACCGCAGCTGAAGAGCGCCAGGAGTGTCGGCCATCGCAGCAGCAGCACGGGCTAGCCGGTCGGAGGCCTGCAGTTCGCCCTCGGCCGAGATGACGCGGGCTCGCCGCTCACGCTCAGCCTCGGCCTGACGCGACATCGACCGTTTCATCGTGTCTGGCAGTGCGACATCTTTGATCTCGACTCGATCGATGTGGATGCCCCATTCCACGGCCGGATTGTCGATCATCAGCTCGAGTCCCTCGTTGAGCCTTTCGCGATTGGTCAGCAAATCGTCAAGATCACTCTTGCCGATCACTGAACGCAGGGACGTCTGCGCCACTTGGGAGACAGCGAACGGATAATCCTCCACGGCGACGATCGCGCGCACCGGATCGACCACGCGAAAATAGACGACTGCATCGACTTTGACGGTCACATTGTCGCGGGTAATGCCCTCCTGCGCGGGTACGGCCATGGTCACGATCTGCATATTGACTTTGCGTAGCCGATCCGCGATGGGCACGATCATGGCTAGTCCTGGGCCGCGTACCTGATCAAGGACCCGACCGAACCTGAAGACCAGCCCACGCTCGTATTGCTTCACCACGCGGAGGCTAACTGCGGCCGCCGCGAGGGCAGCTCCGCCCAGCACTGCCAACACCTCAAACAACATCACAACCTCCAGCGCCAAGGCCCCGAACCGGATGAAGAGGTCCTTGCATGAAGCCGGTCTCGAGGTGATCGCTTCCTCCACGGTAGTCCCGGTCTGCGCGGATCAAGACCTTCAAAAGCCCGGGCTTTCTAGCCCATCAAGGGCGTGTCAAAGTCGTGGCGCATTGTCACTTGCTCCCTGGCTCGGGGAGTGTGGCGCCGTCCTCACCGTTGTCAAGGCCAAGCCCGTCGGGTGGCCCGCGGCTAGCCTTGAGCCGGCTCCGGCGGCGCTCTAGGGATGGTCGCCGGGAGTCCCTGTCCTCGGGACCTGGAAGGTACCACTGGGCGAAACGCGCAACCTGACCAAGAGCGTCCCCATGCCACGAGGTTCCTGCTCGATCGGCGCAGACGGCACAGAGATCGCACCCTTTCGGCGCCCGATTAGGCAATAGTCTGATGGCTCCTGTAAGGCTGAACGACACGGACGTCGGCGTCATAAGACGACCGGCTAACGGGCGTCTCGTTGATTAAGAGGTTGACGACGTCGTGCGGGACATTTGGGAGTTGGATTCATTCAAGATTGATTCGCGCTCCGGTGGCGGCATCCGGAGCGGCCATTGTCGGACACGTGTAGGGAGGTGCGGTGCGTAACTTCGTGGAACGGCGACGGTACTTGTTCCTCATGCGCCACGCAGACCACCGCGACAGGCACGTGACCAAGGATGGCGCGGCTCATGTTCGAGCCCTCGCGGCACGCTTATCGGAATGGATGCGCGCCGACTGGCGAGATCAGCGGAATCTAACAATCCGCCTCTGGTACACGACACAAGCCAGCGAGGTGCGGGAAACCGTCGACCTCCAAACGCGGGAGGTGCTCGCAGAGATGCGACGCTATGGGTCCCCGCGAGCTATCCGTTCGATCTCCTCCGCTGGGCCGCGCGGCAGCTTGGCCGAAGCCGCACGCGCCTGAGCCGCTGCTGTTCCAGCGGCCGACGGTGACAACAATGCTGGGGCCGCAGCACTCGGCCCTTCGTTGATCACGGCGGTCAACCATCCAGAGACAACACTATTTTGGGACTACGTCATTCTGGGGCTGGTGGCCCTCGTCGCGGTGGGACATCCAGTGGAACCGTTATGACGCGTCGGTTGCTGAGCGGGCCGGCCGGGCCGAGGGCAGACTTGTCCCTGACGCTTGGGCATCACTCGGCGAGTCCGAAGGAGGGTGAACCCATGCAACGCGGCGACCGCGCTCCTGACTTCGAACTCCCGGACGAAACCGGCCATTCGCGTCGGCTCAGCGAGATGCTCCGCGCAGGGCCGGTCGTGCTCTTCTTCCACCCTCGCGCGATGACTAGCGGATGCACCGCTGAAGCTTGCCACTTCCGGGATCTGAGGACCGAGTTCGAGAAGGTTGGGGTCCAGCGCATGGGCATCAGCGTCGATCCAGTCAGCAAGCAGAAGCAGTTCTCCGCTAAGCACAACTTCGAGTATCCGCTGCTATCCGACCAGAGCGATCGTGGCTGCAGTGGCGCTGGTGGTCGCTGGCTGCAGTGGGGAGGCGGGCCAGGAGGCCGTCACGTCGCCAACGCCCGTGGCAACGCCGACGCCCAGCCAGAGTCTGCGGTACGACTCAGTGGTCGAACTTCGGGACGCTGCGGTGGAGGCTGGGTATTCCTGCCCGAATTGGGAGCAGGACAACGTAGTGATGAATGCCAAAGAGTCGGGCACCTGCACCGATGAGGACGTGTTCAGCATCTACGCCACGGACTCGGACCTGGAAGCTCAGATCGAGACAACCAAGGCGGCGGATGAGCTGCTGCGTGAGCAACAGATCGAACCGGACCCGACGCTGGTCGGGCCAAACTGGATGATCAAACTCCCCAGCGAGTGGGTCTACCGGATCAAGGATGCGCTCGGTGGGGAGATCCTCACAATCGAGCCGACCGAGCAACCCACCCAGGCACCACAGCCGAAGCCGATGACCTACAGCGGCTCCGGCGATCAGGTGGTCAAGTTCAAGAAGACGCTAGCGGAGCCGATGCTGATCACCACCACTTGGACGGGTGGGAGCGACAACAACACCATTTACGCCTACGACGCCGACGGCAATGAGGGCGACCTCATTGTGAACACCATCGGCGCTTATAAGGCACCAACATCGTCAACCTTTATGACGGCGATAACGTGAAGGCGCTCAAGATCGAAGGCAGTGGCAACTGGAAGGTCACCCTTAGGCCCCTCACCGACGCGAATCGCTGGGATGGCACCGGCACCTATAAAGGCAAGAGCGATGACGTGATCAACGTCGATGGCGTCTTCGCAGGGCTCGACTCGATGAGGTTCAAAAGCACCAACGCCGACGGCAACATCACCGTGTATGGACTCGGTGACAACGAGGAGCTCATCGTCAACGAGATTGGCAACTTCTCCGGCAAGTACCTGGTGCCGAATGGGACCGTCCTGCTTCGGATCTCCAGCGACGGCCGGTGGGAGTTGAAGATGGGCTAGTCGGTCGGTGCGAGACCCTCAAGTGCAGTCAGGGGTCAATTTGGGGTCGCAAACTTCAGCGTTTGCCATGCCGTGCCCTGGGCCCGCGCTCGTACCCGACCCGTGCGTCTTGGAACTGGGCATAGTCGCCATCATGAAACTGAGCAACGGAGTGCTCGCAGAAGTGAGGGGGGCCATCGCCATCAGGGCTGTGCTCGAGCGCTCTGAGACCATTGAATCCTCCTTCTTCAAAGGAACGCCCTATCTTCGAGAGGATGGCGGCCCAGTGGCTTTGTTTGACGTGATCCCTGTTGGTGACGTTCCATCGTTTGTTGCAGCCTCACCAAGCGGGGCTCATCTCTATGTGACCAACCAGCGCTCAAATACGGTGTCGGTGATCGATACAAGCACCCGCACTGTAATACGAAATCCGATTACGTTCGGTTATTCGCCTTTCGGTGTGGCTGTGACGCCTGATGGGGCCCGAGTGTATGTGACGAACTTGAACTCAGACACCGTGTCGGTGATCGACACCGCGACCAACGCCGTGGTAACCACAATCGCGGTCGGCGACACGCCGATGGGTGTCGCGGTAGCTCCAAACGGCGGCCTCGCCTATGTGACGAATTTTCTCTCGCAAACGGTGTCGGTGATCGACACTGCGACCAATGCGGTGATGACTACGATCGCACTCACGGGCGGCCCACCGGCCCTAGTGGCGTTCTCCCCGGGTGGGGGCAACGCCTATGTGACGAATGGAGTGGACGCCGTGTTTGTGCTCGACACGACGACCAATGCAGTGGTATCAACGATCCTGGTCGGTAGCGGCCCCGCGGGCGTAGCGGTGTCCCCGAATGGGGCCCGCCTCTATGTGACAAATCTGGGCTCGGACAGTGTGTCAGTAATTGCCACCGCGACCAATGTAGTAGTCGCCACAATCCCTGTCGGCACCGGTCCATGGGGCGTGGCCGTCTCCCCCGCAGGGGACCACGTTTATGTGAGTAACACAGCGGAGGTTCCGACGGGCGCTCCAAAGGAAAACACGGTGTCCGTGATCGACACCAGCACCAACGTGGAGGTGACCACGTTGCCACCAGTAGGCCAGAATCCGGCGGGGCTTGTGGCAACGGCCTCACATGTGTACGTCGCGCATGCGGGCTCGGACATTGTTTCCGTGATTGACGTGTAACTGAGCAACTCCGACGCACATGATCTCGATAGCAAACGGCCTAGCTGGATTCTGATCGGTGCATGTGTGGTGTGGCGGAGGAGAAAGGCGAACTGAAGGCCATTGAGCCCCCGATACCGGGCGCACCCAGAGGTATCGGCTCGTTGTCATTCCGGGATCGCATGAACGGGGCTCGCCCTGGGCGGCAGCCCACCCCCCGAATTCGGGGGGAGTGACGAAGGCGTGGTCGCTCGTACCTCCGACGGGGGGCGACACCTGGTCCCTCGTCGAGGCACCATCTGGGTTTCGACACGGCGTGGCCTGGATCGGGCACGGTGAGACCGCCGTCGTCGTTGGTCCCACCGGAAGCGATATTAGCCACGATGGTGGGAACACCTGGACACCCATCCCCGACAGCCCTTTCCTGCTGGGCGTTGCCTGCAGGGGGAATGAATGCTGGGCGGTAGGCCGAGGTGGCATCGCAGCGAGGCTCACGATCTGAAACACCGACCAAACAGCGTCGTAATCCCGTTGGCAGCGCTCACCGTGGGCGCCTCGGCCTTGGCTTACGGGAGACTGAACGTTCCTGTTCACCGCCACCTAAGCGCCGAGATCGTCCTCTAGCTCGTTTGGCAAGAGAGCCAGCAAGACGCCAAGACTCGTTACGGTGGCGTCCGTGGACGTCCAACGTGCAGCCGATCTGTATGCCCAGGGCTGGACTCTGCGCCAGATCGCTGCTGAGCTGGACGTTCATTGGAGCACAGTCAGCGAGCAGCTCCAGAACGCCGGCGTCACCATGCGTCGCGGCGCCCCCGCTCATCCGGCCTCGACACAGCAGATCCTTGAGCTGCGGGACCAGGGCCTGAGCTGGAGTGAGGTGGCAACTCAGGTCGATATGACTGTTTCGGGTGCCTGGAGCCGATACCGCAGGGCTCGGCCTCCGAAGTCCCAACGCTTGGGCCGTTGGCAGCCCTCTCGCCGACGCCCTTGATCAGAACCTCGCGATTGGGGTTCGTGCAACAGTTGCTGATCATCTCGGCCGAGCCCCCACGCGGGCTGAACTCACTGCTGCCCGACGAGCCGCCCATGGTCTCGCAGCCCTCGGCCGGGCCCGCGTGTATCACGTGCCGGGCGCCGACGCTGACGATCATGCTGGTGATCGCAACTATCTGGTGCTGACGAAGCCAAATGTGATCATGAACGACATCCGACTCCGAGGACTGGCCGTCGGAGGAACGGACCCTGCCGGTCGGAAGAGCCCGCACAACCACGCCCAGACCGCTCGCAACCTTAGACGCTCCCTCCGGAATGCGGCCGCTGGTGCCCGGCTAATCCAGGCTCGGGGATTGGACAGCAAATCGGCTCGGGAGATCGCGGCCTCCCTTGCCGATGCCCTTAAAGAGCTACATCGGCTCCGGCGCCGCCTCGATCGACGTATCCGACGCGAGCAGGGAAGCTCTGAAGAGCCTGGCCCCTAGCTGGCAATAGGGCACCTGCAGTCCGCCGGTCATTGCGCCACGCTGCCGCCCGATAACAAGATTTCGAGATCACATCCAGATCAGGCCGGGCCTCAGCATCGGCCAAGATGTCTCTATACGGAACTCAGTAGTAATTGGCGGAGCGGGACTGGTCCTCGATAACCTCATTCAGGTCGCGTCACGGCCAGGACGACTCGCCACGGGTGCTGATGTGTCGCGTCAATAACCACTGAAGTCGCCTCCGTAGCCGAACGAAAAGGGAATTCGCAGGAGCCAAGTGTGATCGCTTCGCCGGGAGAGCAGCCGCAGGGCCGCTCGGGGGTGATTCTGACGCCGGATCAGCGGGTTCGGGTGTTTCTTTCGTCGGCGTTGGAGGAGTTGGCTGAGGAGCGGGCGGCGGCGCTGCGGGCGATTCGGCGGCTGCATCTGGTTCCGGTGTGGTTTGAGTCTGGTGCTCGGCCTCATCCGCCGCAGAGCATGTATCGGGCCTACCTGGAGCAGAGTCAGATTTTCGTCGGGATCTATTGGCAACGGTACGGCTGGGTGGGTCCGGGCATGGAGATCTCGGGTCTGGAGGATGAGTTCCGGTTGGCCGCGGGGAAGCCGATGCTGTTGTATCTGAAGCGCCCGGCCCCGGACCAGGAGCCGGGGCTGACGGCGATGATCGACGGTATCCGTTCGGCAGGCGCGGCGTCCTACCGGCAGTTCGCCACAGCGCGGGAGCTGGAACGGCTGCTGACCGATGATCTTGCGGTGTTGCTGAGCGAGAGTTTTGCGGACGCGACGGTCAGCGTTGCTGCGTCGGGTCGGTCGCCGGCCGGGCTGGGGGAGCCCGACGGGGCGGAGCTGCCGGCCGGGACCGTCACATTCCTGCTGACCGATATTGAGGGTTCCACCCGGCTGTGGGAGGCCGGGCCGGAGGCGATGGAGGTGGCGCTGCAGCGGCATGATCGGCTTCTGACCGAGGTGATAGCCGAGCATGGCGGGACGGTTGTGATCTCCCGCGGGGAGGGGGACAGTTTCTTTGCGGTGTTTCCCAGCGCGGTGTCGGCGGTGGAGGCGGCCGGGATGTGTCAGCTTCGGCTCGGCCGTGAAGCCTGGTCCACCGGCACTCCGCTGCGGGTGCGGATGGGGCTGCACACCGGCGAGGCGCGTCTCGGTGATCATGTCGACTACACACCGATTAATCGTTGTGCTCGGGTGCGGGCCGCCGGTCATGGTGGGCAGGTGCTGCTCACCAAGGCGACGAGCGACCTGGTGGCGGGCCGTCTGGGTGGCGGGTTCGGGCTGAAGGAGTTGGGTGAGTTCCGGCTGCGGGATCTGGCCGGCCCGGAGCTGATCTTTCAGCTGACTCATGCCGATCTGCCAGCCGATTTCCCGCCGATCGGCATGGTTGCTGAGCGCACCGGCAATTTGCCGTTGCAGGTGAGCTCGTTCATCGGCCGGGGCCGGGAGCTGGAGCAGATCGCGGCGGCGCTGGGCGAGGCGCGGCTGGTGACCCTGACCGGGGCCGGCGGGGTGGGCAAAACCCGGCTGGCGTTGCAGGCCGCCGGGCAGGCGGCGGCTCGGTTCAGTGACGGGGCATGGCTATGTGACCTGGCGCCAGTCCGCGACCCGGCCGGGGTGGATGCTGCGGTGGCGGCGGTGTTTGCGGTGACCGCCCCGGCCGGCCAGAGCACCCGGGACGCCTTGGTGGAGTTCCTGCGCAGCAAACAGCTGCTGCTGGTGCTGGATAACTGTGAGCATCTGCTCGAACGGGCGGCGGCGCTGGCCGATGCACTCCACCGGTCATGTGAGCGGCTCGTGATCCTGGCCACCAGCCGGGAGGGCCTCGGTATCGAGGGCGAGCGGTTCGTTCCGGTGCCGCCGCTAGCGGTGCCCGGCACCGACGCCGACCTGACCGCGATCAGCCAGGCGGAGGCGGTGCGACTGTTCGCCGAGCGCGCGGCCGCGGTGAAGCCAGAGTTCGCGGTGACCACCCAGAACGCGGCGGCGGTCGCCGGCGTCGTCCGGCGGCTGGATGGGATCGCGCTGGCGATCGAACTCGCGGCGGCCCGCCTGGCTGCGATGACCCCGGCCGAATTGGTTAGGCGGCTGCAACGGAGTTTCGCGGTGCTCGGTGCTGGCCGCCGCGGCACGCTGCCCCACCACCAAACACTCAGGGCCACCATCGACTGGTCCTACCAGCTGCTCGCCGGGCCCGAACAGCGGCTGCTCTGCCGGCTGGCGGTGTTCGCCGGCGGATGCACCCTAGATGCCGCCGAGGTCGTCTGTAGTGGTGAGGGTATCGACCCGGATATTCTGTTCGAGCTGCTGGCCCGCCTGGTGGCGCGGTCGCTTGTCGTGGCTGAGGAAGATGGGTTCGAGACTCGCTACCGGCTGCTGGAAACCATCCGCCAATACGGGGAGGAACGCCTCAACGAGACCGGCGAAACCGAGCGGTGGCAGGCCCGCCACGCCGACTACTACGTGGGCTTCCTCCAGCAAATCCGGCATCACGACCGGCGCGAGGAGGTGTTTTGGGCGGTGCGGCTCAGCGCCGAACAAGACAACCTGCTCGCTGCCTGGTCATTGGCGATCGACACCCGCAATATTGACACCGCGTTTTCGATCCTGGCCGGCTTCGCGCCGAGCGAGGTCTCGTCGCGGTACCCCTCGGTGCTGGACGGCGAGGCGGCTCTGGAGCTGCCCGGCGCGGCCGCGCACCCAGGCTACCCGCTCGCTCTGGCGGTCAGCGCCATGTTCACGTCCAATCGGGCGGATGTGGCCGTCACCGAGGAACTGTGCCGCCGCGCCGCCGAGGCCAACGCACGCCGGGACAGCCCGGACTGGCGGGTCGAGGAAGTCATCTACGCCGCCCGAGCAAACATCGCGGTTACTGCCGGCGCGTTCGCCGACTCCGCCCGCCTCGCCGAGCGGGCCGCTGGTCTTGCGCGAGCCGGCGGCGACCTCGCCGAGGCCTCCCTCCAGCTCGGCTTGGCCGCGGGCAGTCACCTGCTCGTCGGCGACCTGCCCGGGGCGGTCCCGCTGGCCCGCGAGGAGCTCACGCTGGCCCGGCAGATCGGCGATCCGGCGCTCATCGCGAACGCCTTGCTTGTGGTAGGCGCGACCGTCGTCGAGACCCAGCCCGAACAGGCCCGCGCCTACCTACACGAGAGTCTCGAGCTCAGCACGGCGCTCGGCTATCAAGACGCCTTCGACCTGGTCACGGCCGTCGGGATCGCATCCCTCCTCAATGACCGGATCCCCACCCTCGAGCTCGGCCGCCGTGCCATCCGCGCCCTCCAACGGGTCCGCGACCGCCTCCGGATGGGCTTCACCCTCCACCTCATCGCGGGCATCCTTGCCGCCACCCAACCGGAGGCTGCAGCGATCATCCAGGGCGCCGCGAAAACCTATTGGGCCGACTCGCCGAATTTCGCTCCGCTGATCAGCTTCGTGACGGAAGCTCTGGGCGCGGAGCGCGCCCGAGAACTCCGCGCCCGCGGTGCCGACATGGACTGGGACCAAGCGGTCGCCTATACCCTGACCCAGACCGCCCAAGCCCTCAACGAACCCGAATCCGAAACCCTGGGCGGCCAGACCCTCAGGTAGCGGCTCCAGGCACCCGAAACAGTCATATCGACCTGTTCTGCCATCTCTCGCCAGGTCAACCTTTGTCATGAAGCTCCAGGATCTGTTGTGTTAAGGCCGGATGAGCGGGCTGACCGCCCAAACGCATGGTGAGGCCGGCGCCCTGAAGCTGCTCGCTGACCCTGCTCCAATGAACGCCCAGCTCGGCACCGTTCGGGCGCAGGGTCCAACCCTGTGCGTACAGGTCGCGGCACGCTTAACGTCCACGGGGCCACGGTAACGAGTCTGAGCCGGATCGGCTCTCAACCGAATCGGGATGCTTTGCCGAGGCAGGTTCAAAACACCTCCATCCTGGAGCGCTTGTTCGGCAGAGATGGGTCCTCAGACCAGCGACGAATGGCAACGACAAGGAGCGGCCAGTTGGGCGTGGCTGCCGATCATGGTCATCTTGTAGCTTGAGGATCGGAGGGGATCATCATGTCGATTGCGCACGAGGGGACCGTGTCGTTCCGGGGCTACCGCACGTGGTACCAGGTTGTTAGCGAGCGAGCTAGTTGGAGCCTCCCCCCAAGTCGGCTACGAGCTCATCACGGCTGAGATGTTGATCTTGGCTGGTGGCGGTGAAGGCGGCACACCGCTGGATTATGGGGAGTTGGCGCGTCGGCCTTGAGCGGGGCACGGCGACACGCCGCGGCGAGCGATGAGGCCGGTACCCTTCGTGGGATGAGTCAGGCGGCGCAGAGTGGCCACCGTCTCCTCCGTCCGCCAGGCGGCTGCAGCATGCGGCGTGACACCGATCGTGGTGCGGAGGTGGATCACCCGCAGGTGGCTGTGTGAGCCGCCGTGGACGCTGGAACAGCTGCGTCAGATCCGCGACATAACCGATCCTGATGGCCGCCGAAGCGGACCGCAGGCGGCGCACGGCACACAAATCCGATGGATGGAAGGCTGCGACTGTGACCCGTGCGGCCTAGCGTGCAAGGCGCAGGAGCGGCTGCCTGTCAAGGTGCGGCAGCCACTGCTGGACGGCATCTATGCGGGGCGGCCTTTCAGGGATGTGCCCTCAAGCGGCTCGGCTGTCGACTGGACAGACAGCGGTACGCCGGCCAGCTTGTTGCCGTCGCGCGGCCACCACGGATCCGCTCCAGAATGAGCAGCGGGCGGTCCAGCAGCGCGCCAAGCTTCGGAAGGCCGGTGGCGATGGCCGCGCCCGGGACAACCGAGATGATCATCAGCGGGACGCCGGGTTGCGTCCGAAGAAGCGGGCGCAACCCCGGACGCCGTGAGCGGTGCCATCCACGCCCGGCAGGGCGGTCGTGCCGTCGACCCGATGGCGGTGCAGCAGGTCGACCACGGCCACATAGGCTGGCCGGCCCCGCGATCCGTTCACTCAAGCCGACGTAG
>JBKOUS010000088.1:0-11652 GCA_046723505.1 Actinomycetota bacterium | reverse complement strand
GGACCGAGCTCCGGTGCGCTCCGCAGCCGGGCACTCTGCCGACGCAGTCGCGGCTGATCTGACCGCCGCCTTAGAGGTGCTTGATCGGTTACAGGCCAAGCCGCAGGCTGACCGTGCCCGCGCCATGCTGCGCAGGTTGGGCCGTCGGCCGGTAACCATGTCTCGCGATCACAAGCAACGCAGCCTCAGCCTGCGAGAAGAGGAGGTGGCCCAGCTGGTCGTACAGGGCCTGTCGAACGCCGAGGTCGCTGAGCGTCTGTTCATCAGCAGCCGCACCGTGGGCACTCACCTGGAGCACATCTACCGCCGGCTCGGACTTCGATCCCGCTCCGAGCTGCGCCGATACGTCAGCGAAGGGTCGCCGATACCCGACGTTACGTCGCGAGGCGGCACGAATACGTAGGGCCGACGGATGGCGCCGCCGCTACGTATTCGATGACCGTGGAAGACACCGACGAGGAAGGTGGCTGCCATGACGACGACAACTCCTGTGACACGTACGGTGCTGCCACTCGCCGCCGCGACCAATCACCGCATCGCCGGCCGCAAGGCGGCCACCCTCGCACGGCTGGCGGCTGCGGGCTTCCCGGTACCACCCGGCGTGGTGCTGCCGGCCGCGCTGTTCGAGAGCGCATCTGGCGAGCGACAGGTACCGGCTGAGGTCGCAACCGCCCTATTTGACGCGGTACGGGCCTGGGGTGAGGTACCGCTGGCCGTCCGCTCATCCGCAGTGGAGGAGGACAGTGCCGAAGCCTCCTACGCCGGGCTATTTACGACTGTGCTCAACGTGCGCGGCAACTCCGCGCTAGTCAAGGCGATCCGTGAGTGCTGGGGCTCGGCGTTCAACGCCCGCGTGACCTCCTATGCCGGATCCGAGCCGCCCCGGCTGGCCGTCTTGGTGCAGCCGATGGTTGCGGCCGAAGCTGCGGGTGTGGCGTTCACCGCCGACCCGGTAACGGGCGAGCGGGGTTGTGTGGTGATCGACGCCGTTGTTGGAACCGGTGAACGGCTGGTCTCGGGAGCAGTCACACCGGAGCGGTGGGTCATCCGCGGAGACGAAGCGCACCAGCACTCGGCGGAGGAGCAGGCGATCGACGTACCTCATGCTCGGTCAATAGCCGACCTGGCTCGCCGGGTCGAGGCCGAGCTCGGCGGGCCTCAGGACATCGAGTGGGCCCTGGTCGACGACGAAGTCATCCTGCTGCAGGCGCGCCCGGTGACTGCCCTGCCGATACAACCCGTGCCCATCCCGATCGAGGTGCCGCCCGGATACTGGACGCGCGAGGCTAGCCACGCGCCGCTTCCCGTGTCGCCGTTCAGCGCCGCCGCGCTCCTCGACCCGCTGAACAACTCGATACGGCAAGGGGTGACTGAGCTGGGCTTGCTGTTCGACGGGCTGGAGGTACGCACAATCGGCGGTTGGGAATACGTGCGTGTCGTGCCGTTGGGCGGCCGCGAGCCGCCGCGGCTGCCCGGCTGGTTCGCTCCGGCGCTGTTCCGGCTCGTTCCTGCACTGCGGCGGCGCGTCCATGATTCGGTCGCCGCGATGCAGGCCGACGTGCCCGTAGCACTCGTGAAGCGGTGGTGGCGTGAGTGGCGGCCGGACTTCGGCGCTCGCATCCAGACACTCCGTGAGCGGCGGCTCGCTGCATTGTCAGATGCCGACCTCGACGCTCATATGACGGAAGTGCGGAGGCTGATCGCCGACGGCATGCACGCCCATTCCCGCTTGCACGGCGCCCTAGCCATGGTTCTCGGGGAGTTTGCGTTTACCTGCCGGGACCTGCTTGGTTGGGACGAAACCGATACTTTCTCGTTGCTGTCCGGCACGTCGACTACCTCGACTGAACCAGCGCGCGCGCTGGCAGAAGTCGCTGCCTTGGCCACTCCGAAAGTCCGCGCGTTGTTAACGCAGGCTGCACCCGCCGACGAGGTGCTCGCTGCAGACCAGGACTTCGCGGCTGCGTTCACTGGTTACTTGAAGGTTTATGGATGTCGCGCGCCGTCATTATCGACGCAGGAGATAGCGGAGCCGTTGTTGGAGGAGCGGCCCGACTTGGTGCTCGCCTTGGTGCGTGATCAGCTAGACAGTGGCTTCAACCCTGACGGCCAGCAGAAACTGGAGCAGCAGCGGGATGCCGCGGCTAACGAGGCCCGCGCCAAACTTAGCAGCGGCGACCTTAGCGGCTTCGAGCGAGCCCTGGGGCGCGCGCTAGCCGCGTATCCCGTGCGCGAGGACAACGCGTTTTTCACGGTCAGTACTCCCTTCGGGCTGCTCCACCGCACCGCGCTCGAACTCGGCCGTCGCCTGGTCAGCCGCGGCCAGATCACCGAAGTTCAGGACATCTTTTTCCTGCGCCCGGACGAAGCATGCGCACGGCTGGCCGACGGCACGAGCGCCCACCAAGTCGTGGATCGACGCAGGGGCGAGCACACCTGGGCGGTGGCCCACCCCGGCCCCTCATCGTACGGTCGGGATCCTGGACCGCCGCCACCCTTACGCGGACTGCCCCGCGATGCCCGGTTGGCCAACGAGGCGTTTCTGTGGTACGCCGACCGCGTCTTCGCGATAGAGGCACAGGGTGGCTCCGACAAGTCCATGCTGACCGGCATCGGTGCGTCGCCCGGCCGTTACACCGGTGCCGTACGGGTCATTTCGTCCGAGGCTGAGTTCGACCGGCTCCGCAACGGGGACGTACTCGTGTGCCCGGCGACATCGCCGGTGTGGTCGGTCCTCTTCCCCAGCGTTGGGGCCCTGGTCACCGACTTTGGTGGAATCTTGTCCCACCCGGCGATCATCGCCCGCGAGTTCGGCGTCCCCGCTGTGGTCGCAACCCGCGTTGGCACCGCACAGCTGCACGACGGGCAGGTGGTCTCTGTCGACGGGACCGCCGGAACTGTGGAGGTCCTTCGATGAGCGCACCGACGGCAACCGGGGTACGGCTTCTGTCTAACTCGCTGATGCGGTGTCGACCGCACATGTACTTGCCCCGCTGAGTTCGGCCTCATCGACCGGTTGACCTCCGGCCCAAAGGACATCAACGAGCTCACGCAGGCCTGCGCAACAGATCAGTCGATGACCGCGCTCCTGCTCGATGCGCTATCGGCCCTGGCTGTGGCACGCGGCCACAGCAGCGTGGCTCGCGCTTGGGCGTAGTCGCCCCGAACACCGCAGCGGAAAGACGTCGTGGACGCCTTCCTCCTGGCCGCTCCTGGGCGGGCCTTCGGGCCTCAATCTCGGCCTCAATCTCGACCCCCAGCACTGTCCACGCCGACGGGTTGAGCAGCCTGACCTTCTCGGACGCGGCGCCCGGCACCAAAAGCTCAATGGCGGCAACGCCCGGAGGCACTCGCGAGGAATGCGAGAGCAGCCCTGCTGGCTAGCAGGAGAACAAAGGCCCTAGTCAAAGCCATATTTAGCTGGCGGAGCTAAGGGGACTCGAACCACTGACCTTCTCGTTGCGAAGGGCATGGCGTCGATCTGATCAGGCGCGAGCATGGCGTGATTGAGGTGCAGGTTGCAGCAGCAGGCGCGCCCTGGTTGCACCGCGGGGCACACATGGGGCACACGGCTAAGGCTCAGCCTCCCCCGGCCACTGAGACTCACGCGGTGCCACTTGCGAGTGGCACCGCGAGTCGGCATCCCCGGCATGCGTAGGTACTGCCCTGCTTGATCGCCGTTGCCAGGGTGGGTCTGGCGCGAAGCCGCGCAGGCTGATGGCGCGCTGACATCCCGGACGTGTCGACGTCTATTCCGGGGCTGAGCCAGATGTGAGGATGGCCTTGGAGATCGATGCCCTGCAATGCAGCGTTGCCGTGGCGGCGCTCAGAAACGCCGGCTGCGGCCGATCAGGGTCGTTTGGGCTCGCCGTTCCGGATGACTCTTCCTCCAGTGCGGAGTTCAGCGGGAGACTGGGGCACGAGAGAGTGGGGCATGAGCATACGCGGAAGCCGGGTGTGACCGTTTTGCCGGGTGCGGGCTCGGCTCAGGACCGGGCAGCGGTGATTCTGACGCCGGATCAGCGGGTGCGGGTGTTTATTTCCTCGACGTTGGAGGAGTTGGCTGAGGAGCGGGCGGCGGCGCTGCGGGCGATCCGGCGGCTGCATCTGGTTCCGGTGTGGTTTGAGTCCGGCGCCCGGCCGCATCCGCCGCAGAGCATGTATCGGGCCTACCTGGAGCAGAGTCAGATCTTTGTGGGGATCTATTGGCAGCGGTACGGCTGGGTGGGTCCGGGGATGGAGATCTCGGGCCTGGAGGATGAGTTCCGGCTGGCCGCTGGGAAGCCGATGCTGTTGTACCTGAAGCGCCCGGCCCCGGACCGCGAGCCGGGACTGACCGCGATGATCGACAGTATTCGGGAGGCCGGCACGGTGTCCTACCGCAACTTCGCCACGGCGCGGGAGTTGGAGCGGCTGCTGACCGATGACCTTGCCGTTTTGCTGAGTGAGAGCTTCGCGGATGCGACAATCAGCATTGGTGCCTCGCGCCCATCGTCGACCAGGCCTGGCGAGCCCGACGGCGCGGAGCTGCCGACCGGGACACTGACGTTCCTGCTGACCGATATTGAGGGTTCTACCCGGTTGTGGGAGGCCGAGCCGGAGGCGATGGAGGCGGCGCTGCAGCAGCACGATCGGCTTCTCGCCGAGGTGATCGGGGAGCATGGCGGGGCGGTGGTCACCTCGCGGGGGGAGGGGGACAGTTTCTTTGCTGTGTTTACCTCCGCGGTGTCGGCGGTGGAGGCGGCCGGGATGTGTCAGCTTCGACTGGGCCGTGAAGCCTGGCCTACCGGCACGCCGCTGCGAGTGCGGATGGGTTTGCACACCGGGGAGGTGCGTCTCCGCGGCGGGGATCATGTCGATTACACACCGATCAATCGTTGTGCTCGGGTGCGGGCCGCCGGCCATGGCGGGCAGGTGCTGCTCACCAAGGCCACCCGGGATCTGGTGGCGGGCTATCTGGGTAGCGGGTTCGGGCTGAAGGAGTTGGGTGAGTTCCGGCTGCGGGATCTGGCCGCCCCGGAGCTGATCTTTCAGCTGATCCATGCCGAGCTGCCGGTCGATTTCCCGCCGATTCACACCGTTGCGGAGCGCACCGGCAATTTGCCGTTGCAGGTGAGCTCGTTTATCGGCCGGGCCCGGGAGCTGGAGCAGACGACGGCGGCGGTCGAGGAGGCGCGGGTGGTGACCTTGACCGGGGCGGGCGGGGTGGGCAAGACCCGGCTGGCGTTGCAGGTCGCCGGGCAGGTGGCGGCTCGGTTTGGTGACGGGGCATGGTTGTGTGAGTTGGCGCCGGTCCGCGATGTGGCCGGGGTGGATGATGCGGTGGCGGCGGTGTTCTCGGTGACCGCCCGGGCCGGGCTGAGCACTAGCGAGGCGCTGGTGGAGTTCCTACGCTCCAAACAGCTGCTGCTGGTGTTGGATAACTGTGAGCATCTGCTGGACGAGGCGGCGGCGCTGGCCGGGGTCTTGCAGCGGTGGTGTGAGCGGCTGGTGATTCTGGCGACGAGCCGGGAGGGGTTGGGGATTGAGGGGGAGCGGCTGGTGCCGGTGCCGCCGCTAGCGGTGCCCGTCGCCGACGCCGACCTGGTGGCGATCACCCAGGCCGAGGCGGTGCGCCTGTTCGCCGAACGCGCGGCCGCGGTCAAGCCCGAGTTCGCGGTGACCGCGGAGACCGCGGCGGCGGTCGCTGTGGTGGTGCGGCGGCTGGATGGGATCGCGCTGGCGATCGAGCTGGCGGCTGCGCGGATAGCTGCGATGACCCCGTCAGAGCTGGCACGGCGGCTGGAGCGGAGTTTCGCGGTGCTGGCTGCTGGCCGCCGCGGCGCGGTGGCGCATCACCAAACACTGCGGGCCACCATCGACTGGTCCTACCAGCTGCTGGCCGAGCCCGAACAGCGGCTGCTGGCCCGGCTGGCAGTCTTCGCCGGCGGCTGCACCCTGGAGGCCGCCGAGACGGTCTGTAGTAGTGACGGTATCGACCCAGATACGGTGTTCGAGCTGCTGGCCAGCCTGGTGGCGCGGTCACTTGTCGTGGCCGAAGAACGCGGACCCGAGACCCGCTACCGATTGCTGGAGACCATCCGCCAATACGGGGAGGAACGCCTAACCGAGACCGGCGAAACCGAGCGGTGGCAGGGCCGGCACGCCGACTACTACGTGGGCTTCCTCTCACGGATACGAGAGCCTGCCCACGACCCGCAGGCCGGGGTGTTCTGGGCGGTGCGGCTCAGTGCCGAACAGGACAACCTGCTCGCGGCCTGGTCCTGGGCGATCGACACCCGCAATATTGACACCGCGTTTTCGATCCTGGCCGGCTTCGCCCCTTTTGAGGTTTCGTCCAGGTGGCCCGTGGTGCTGGACGGCGAGGCGGCCCTGGAGCTACCAGGCGCGGCGGCGCACCCGGGCTATCCGCTCGCCCTGGCGGTCAGCGCCATGTTCACGTCCAATCGCGGGGATGTGACCGTCACCGAGGAACAGTGCCGCGCCGCCGCCGAGGCCAACGAACGCCGCGATCCCCATGACTGGCGAGTCGAGGAGACCATCTGCGCCGCCCGAACAAACATCGCGGTTACTACCGGCGCGTTCGCCGACGCCAACCGCCTCACCGAACAGGCCGCCAGCATCGCCCGGACCGGCGGCGACCTCGCCGACGCCTCCCTCTGGCTCGGCCTCGCCGCGGGCAATCACCTGCTTGTCAACGACGCGCCCAAGGCGGTCCCGCTGGCCCGCGAGGCGCTCGTGCTGGCCCGGCAGATCGGCGATCCGGCGCTCATCGCGACCGCCTTGCTCGTGGTAGGCGCGGCCGTCGTCGAGACCGACCCCGAGCAGGCCCGCGCCTACCTACGCGAGAGTCTCGAGCTCAGCACGGCGATCGGCTATCAAAGCGCCCTCGACCTGGTCTGGGCCGCCGGGATCGCATTCCTCCTAGACGACCGGACCGCCACCCTCGAGCTCGGCCGCGGTGCCATCCGCGCCCTCCAACGGGGCGGTGACCGCCTCCTGATGGGCATCACCCTCCACATGGTCGCGGGCACGCTTGCCGCCACCCAGCCTGAGGCTGCCGCGATCATTCAGGGCGCGGCCCAAGCCTATGTGGCCGTGCCGCCGAATTTCGCTCGGCTGTTCAGCTTGATCGTGACGGAAGCTCTGGGCGAGGAGCGCGCGCGAGAACTCCGCGCCCGCGGCGCCGACATGGACTGGGACCACGCCATCGCTTACACCCTCGCTCAGACCACCCAAGCCCTCAACGAGCTCAAATCCGAGACTCAGCCATGAGCAAGTCGCCCCGGTGGACACATGCCAAGCGCGGCCAGTCGGCTCGACGCCGAGCTCATGTCGAAGGTCCTCAGCGCCAATCGGATCCGCACTCACCGCGCTAGACCGCGGACTGGCGCAGATCAAGTGCAGACTGCTGCTCTGCAGTTCCGCCGACTCAGCAACGGCGAGGCGACGGCGCTCAAGCTCGGCAGCCTGGCAGAGAAGATAGGTAAGCTCCGTGCAGCGCTCCACCACAATCGCCGGCTCTCCGCCCTGAGAAAGCTATCGCCCGGCGAGAGCTGCTCAATGACGAGGACATCGAGGGAGTGCTGGGAGCCGGCCAACGCCCAGTGCATCACGGTCGATAAGTAGCCCGACCGACCACCTAAAACGCCGGCAGCGATCTCCGCCCAATTCTGCCCGGCGATGCCAATCGAGGGTGTGGCAGCCAGTCGCACCTGATGATCAACGGCAGGCGTCACATCCGGCGGCCCGGCCATGACCTGGTGGTGCGTCTACCGCATGATCTGGGAAGCTGCGCCGGGTCCCGGACAGGGCATCGGAAAGCCCGAGTACCTTTCGTACAACCTCTCCGAGTACTGGCCTCGCCGCATCACCGACAAAACACCGCCTTGTGTACCAGCTCCGTGACGACGAACTCGTCATCCCACAGGCTCGATACCACTACTGATCGCGAGTCGGTGCTCCGCCTCCGCCGGACGCGCGGCGGGTGTGCCCGTGATCCTCGCCCTCGTGCCCCAATGACTCGAGTCCGGCCCCCCTTGGTCTAGTCCTCCGGTAGTTCCTTTTCATCTCCGACACGTAGGCGCGTCCCAATGTTTCACGATTCTTGTGAATCCACTCGAGGAAGGAAACCTCACCGGTCGCGGGGCCATCAGTCGCGACGAGCTCATCCATTAATCCCCTAAGTTCCCCAGCAGACATCAACTCGTCCCGCAGGACGATTCCCAAGAACCGCGCAATGGTCAGAAGAACCCAACGCGGCGAGTGGACGATGATGCTCTTACTCCCCACGGCCGATCGGATGCGTCGGACCATCTCCTCGAACGTCATGGTTTCTGGGCCGACTGCGTCGATCATGAAGTCCTCCGTGGAACGCGCTGCCTCTACGCAGATGCGAGCTACATCGTCGACGTGCACTGGCCGCACGCGATAGTCGCCCGAGCCGGCAATAACGAAGATCGGAATCCGCCTCAGCAGCCATGCGATGTTGTTGATGAGTACGTCCTCGCGTCCATAGACCACTGTTGGCCTAACAACCGCGTATGAGACGCCGGATTCCTTTAGAGAGGCTTCGACCTCGGCCTTTCCGGCGAAATAAGGGAGGTACGGCGCTTGGTCGGCCTTCGTTATGCTGACGTGGACGATTCTCTGGACCCCGGCACGCTTGGCGGAGTCGAAGAGGAGTCGGGAGTTGCGCACCGCCTCCTCAAATGATGTCTGGCCCCTCGCGAGACGGATCCAGTAGGTGTTGTAGAGCGTGCCCGCACCCTTCAGTGCGCGGACCAATGCATCGCTTTCCCAGCGGTAAGGAACGACCTCGATACGTGACGAACCTTGTTCCGGTCGCGGTCGGCGAGTCAGCGTCCGGACCATCTTTCCCTCCTGGACAAGTCGTTCCGCGATATAGCTGCCCGTATAGCTGAGAGCTCCGGTCACGATGTCGAATTCGCTCTCCATGGCGACAGGCTACGGCGGACACGCAGTGGGGGCACATTGTGCGTGGGAGCCTCACCGTGCCAAAGCGTTCGAACGCCTCAGCACCAAAGACGAGCTTCGGCGGTCAACTGACGATGTGATAGACCGGCGCCCACAATTGAAGGAGGCTTGCGAAAGGCCGTTGATCAGTTGAAAAGTCGTCTGCAGGTCCGCGCCCAGAATCTCAAGAATGGGGCGGCAAATTCGATAGTCGTCTGGCACATGGAGGATGCCAGAGCAGTGGCTAAGAACGATGGGAGATGGCTCTTCCAGCGCGCAGCGGAGGTAAAAGCGGGCGAAGAGGCGCTTCTGGCGATCGGCGATGCATACATTGAATGACCTTCACCACGACACCGTTCGGTGCCTGCCGCTTGACGCGGCATTCTGCCTGGTCAGAGCCACTTTGCGATGAGTGGAGCTAAGGGGACTCGAACCCCTGACCTTCTCGTTGCGAAGGCATGGCGTCGATCTGATCAGGCGCGAGCATGGCGTGATTGAGGTGCAGGTTGCTGCAGCAAGCGCGCCCTGGTTGCACCGCGGGGCACACATGGGGCACACGGTTGAGGCTCATCGGCGACTGGGACTCACGCCGTGCCATTTGCGAGGCGGCCTGCAGTCGGCATCCCTCGGCACGCGTCGGTACTGCCCTGATTGATCGCCGTTTCCAGGTGGGTCTGGAAGCTGCGTGGCCTCATGGCGCGCTGACATCCCGGAAGTGTCGACGTCTATTCCGGGGCTGAGCCAGGTAAGAGGATGGCCTTGAATATCGATACCTTGCAATGCAGCGTTGGCGTGCCGGCGCTCAGAGACGCCCGGCTGCGGCGTGCTGCGGCCGGTCAGGGTCGTTTGGGCTCGCCGTTCCGGATGAGGCTTCCTCCAGTTCGGAGTTCAGCGGGAGACTGGGCCATGCGCATCTGCGGTAGCCGGGTATGACCGTTTCGCCGGGCGGGGACTCGGCTCAGGATCGGGCAGCGGTGATCCTCACCCCTGGTCAGCGGGTCCGGGTGTTTATTTCCTCGACGTTGGAGGAGTTGGCTGAGGAGCGCGCGGCGGGGCTGCGGGCGATCCGGCGGCTGCATCTGGTTCCGGTATGGTTTGAGTCGGGCGCCCGACCTCATCCGCCGCAGAGCATGTATCGGGCCTACCTGGAGCAGAGTCAGATTTTTGTCGGCATCTATTGGCAGCGGTACGGCTGGGTCGGTCCGGGGACGGAGATCTCGGGTCTGGAGGATGAGTTCCGGCTGGCCGCTGGCAGGCCGATGCTGTTGTACTTGAAGCGCCCGGCCCCGGAGCAGGAGCCGGGACTGACGGCGATGATCGACAGTATTCGGAGACCGGCGCGGCGTCGTACCGGCACTTCGCCACGGCGCGGGAGTTGGAACGGCTGCTTTCTGATGATCTTGCTGTGGTGCTGAACAAGAGCTTTGCGGGAGCGACGATCAATATTGGTGCCTCGCGTCCATCGCCGGGCGAGCCCGACGGTTCGGAGTTGCCGGCCGGGACACTGACGTTCCTGCTGACCGATATTGAGGGGTCGACCCGGTTATGGGAGTCGGAGCCGGAGGCGATGGAGGCGGCGCTGCAGCAGCATGATCGGCTTCTCGCCGAGTTGATTGAAAGCTATGGCGGGGCGGTGGTCACCTCTCGGGGGGAGGGTGACAGTTTCTTTGCTGTGTTTCCTAGCGCGGTGTCGGCGGTGGAGGCGGCCGGGACGTGTCAGCTTCGGCTGAAAGGTGAGGTGTGGCCTACCGGTAGTGCTTTGCGGGTGCGGATGGGGTTGCATACCGGGGAGGTGCGGGTGCGCGGCGGCGATCATGTCGACTACACGCCGATCAATCGTTGTGCCCGGGTGCGGGCTGCCGGCCATGGCGGGCAGGTGCTGCTCACCAAGGCGACCCGGGATCTGGTGGCGGGCCGTCTGGGTTGCGGGTTCGGGTTGAAGGAGTTGGGTGAGTTCCGGCTGCGGGATCTGGCCAACCCAGAAGTGATCTTTCAGCTGATCCATGCCGAGCTGCCGGTCGATTTCCCGCCGATTCACACCGTTGCCGAGCGCACCGGCAATTTGCCGTTGCAGGTGAGCTCGTTCATCGGCCGGGGCCGGGAGCTGGAGCACACCGCGGCGGCGCTGGGCCAGGCGCGGCTGGTGACCTTGACCGGGGCCGGCGGGGTGGGTAAGACCCGGTTGGCGTTGCAGGCCGCCGGGCAGGTGTCGCCGCGGTTTGGTGACGGGGCGTGGTTGTGTGAGTTGGCGCCGGTGCGCGATGTGGCCGCGGTGGATGATGCGGTGGCGGCGGTGTTTGCGGTGACCGCCCGGTCCGGCCTGAGCACTAGCGAGGCGCTGGTGGAGTTCCTACGCTCCAAACAGCTGCTGCTGGTGCTGGATAACTGTGAGCATCTGCTGGAAGGGGCGGCGGCGCTGGCCGATGCACTCCAGCGGTCATGTGAGCGGCTGGCAATCTTGGCGACCAGCCGCGAGGGCCTCGGTATCGAGGGCGAGCGGTTCGTCCCGGTGCCGCCGCTAGAGATTCCCGGCGCCGACGCCGACCTGGTGGCGATCAGCCAGGCGGAGGCGGTGCGACTGTTCGCCGAACGCGCGGCCGCGGTCAAGCCAGATTTCGTGGTCACCCCCCAGAACGCGGCGGCGGTCGCCGGCGTCGTCCGGCGGCTGGATGGGAT
>JBKOUS010000134.1:0-4924 GCA_046723505.1 Actinomycetota bacterium | reverse complement strand
TCGATCGTCCTCGGCCTGCCGATCATGTTCTTGATCGCGCGTCGGAGCGAGCAGAAGGCGTTCTTCCGCGGCGAGTCGCTGCACCACGACACGCCGGTTCTCGCGCCCGAGTAGCCGGCCGCGGGCGTGCGCGGCTGGCCGCATCGCCTGGCTACATGCCGCTGAGCGGCGAGTACGAGCCGAGCCCGCAGGCAGTGGTGCGTGGCCAGGTCAAGACATATGAACGGACCGGTGATCGGAGGCCAACACGTTGCGTGACACGGGTATGCCAATCGTCGTCGTGACCACGCGCGGGGCGAGGAGCGGCAAGCTCCGGAAGACCCGGTGATGCGGGTTACCGACGGCAGCGCGTATGCCCTCGTCGGCTCGAAGAGCTGCTCGGACGAACAGCCGCAGTGGCACGATCTCGAGGCCGATCCCGACGCCGTCGAGCTGAAGGATGGGCCGGAGCCGTTCGACGGTCACGCCCGCGAACTGAGCGGGGGACGAGCGACAGGAGTGGTGGAACTGCGCCCTGGCGGCGTACCCCCTCTTACGCTCCAGACTCATCTGCCGTTGTCCAACGAGTTCACCGAGGAGTTCCACGCGATGGCCCTCGGCTGGAACGCGGCCGGCCGGTGGCCGTGGCGCCGTCATGGCTGACCTCGAAAGCGCGTGAGGGGCAACCCTCCGCGGGTTCAAATCCCGCCGCCACCGCCAGTCTGACCAGGCCAAATGCCGGCCTCGCCCCAAGCTGGGCGCCGGGATCTTGGCTGTGGTCTCAAATGTGGTCTCAATTGGGCTCGATTGATGCGTCTCTGCTGGACCACAGGAGGCCGTCGAGGCGGCTGGCCAGGTCACTGTGGATCGGCCTGATTACGTGCGTGTAGCGGCTCGCCATCGCGGTGGTTGACCAGGCCAAAACGCTCATGATCGTGCGCTAGTGCACGCCGAGCAGCAGAAGATCTGTGGCTGCAGTGTGACGGGCATCGTGGAGGCGCCCGTCGCGGACGCCAAACGGTTGCAAGTAGACGCTTCCAGCCGTCCCAGTCGGTTCGGGGATTGACGGCCCGTCCAGTCTCGTCTGCAAAGATGCAGCCCGCTTCGGACGAAAGTTGAGCGGCTCTCTGTCGCTCTACTGACTGAAATTCTCTGTGAGCCAGTAGCAGGTCGATGATCGCGCCGCGCAATGGAACGATCCGCTTTCCGCTGTGGGCTGACCATGCTTCAGCTCGCCGCAACGAATGGTTCGAGGCCCTACGTGCCGCAATATCGGGATGCGTGTAGCGGGCTGTCACGAAGCTCCGGGCGTGGCGCTGGCCGGACGCCTCAGGATTCCTGTCAGCCATAGCGCCCAGGCGGGATAGAGAAGGGTAAAGGTGATGGCGGCGGCCATGCCGAGCACAGCCAGATTGCGCGGCAGAGCCCTGCTGCGCCAGGCCAACAGGTTTCCAATGAGGAGCCAGACAAGTATCCCAACGAATGAGAGGGTGAAGCCGAATACGGCAATCACGCCCTCTCCGAACGTCAGCAGCTCGCTGGCGAAGGCAAAGCTGATGACGACGCCGAGCAACATTGCCAACACGCCTGCCACCGTTATGACCGCGCTTTGTCGGGAGCGCCGGTTGA
This sequence comes from Actinomycetota bacterium, assembly GCA_046723505.1. GTDB lineage: Bacteria > Actinomycetota > Actinomycetes > Propionibacteriales > Propionibacteriaceae > Microlunatus. The sequence goes on along the minus strand of JBKOUS010000134.1, from coordinate 3,316 downwards.
TGCGATGTAGCAGAAGAGCGATCGGAATTAGTGAGGCAGTCTGAAGCCCCTCAGTCGTCTCCAACACAGGCCAGTGCTCCGAGGGATGCAGAGTAAACAAAGCGATGTTGCCGACAGCCACCGCGAGCCACAGAAACACGCTCACGTAGATCGCCAACAGCCACGGCACCGTTACCGAGTCTCACCCGACCCGTTTCGTGTTCATCGGCTCGTACCGAGAACGAAGGAACGCACGCGGGACCCAGCCCGTCCTCGTAAGACGGGTTACTGGATCAACCAGAAGTTGTCAATGCCGCCCAGCCTCCGCGGCTTCAGCGTGCGGCCGTCATGCTTCCAATCTGTCGGTCGTAAGTTCGAGTCCTACCCAGGACGCAAAACACGACTCGCACTTGCCCGGCAAGCGGGAGATGGCAGCTGTCAGACCGATGCGCCGATAGCGGCCGTCGTCACGCGTGCGACCTAGGTCTGATCACAGTGCACGCTGGGATTCCACATCTCGAAGGTGCCGGCCGGGTTGTCCTGCCAGACCCAGGCGTGCAGCGAGTAGAACGGTGGCAGGCCGTACCTGTTGGGTGCGTCGGTGAAGTTGAACTCATGTCCGAAGAGCCATGGCGGTGCCGGGGGAACCCCGGAACCCGACCCCCAAGTCCGGTGGCCGGGGTTGGCTGGCCTCCCAGTCGGACTTGATCACGACATACTCCAGTGCGGCCAGGTGTAGCCCGTCATGCCGATCAGGCGCATAGACCAGGGCTTCCGGATGCGCGGCATCGATCGCAGGATTCTTCGCCAAATCTGCCTTGACATAGTGCACTCCCATGGCACCCATCTGCGGCTCGGCGATGCAGGTGATTCCTGCACTATCGGCCAAGATCGAATAGCCGGCCTTCTTGGCTGCGGTGAGGCTGTGGTACTTGGCCGTGGCCGAGCGAGCCGGGGCAGTCAATGCTGCGGTCTCGTGCTGCTCGCATGCCAACGCGGCAACTGCCTGACACATGAGCAGGACTGCGCTGGTGATCGCAACAGCGAGGGTGCGGAGCTGTCTCATGATCCCTCCTGCACTTCGTAAATCTGTTCGGCGACGAGGCCGTGCGCCTCACGATGAACAGTCACCGCGGCGTCGGCGTCGGGGGCCTCCACGAGGCAGAAGATCTTTCCGTGCTTCCCGTCCACCCAATAACGGAGATAGCTGACGTCGTAGCCTCCCTGGGTTTGCAGGTCAGCCTGATGTGCTTTGCCCACGTCCTCGAAGGTCACTGCACCATCGAGGCTGTGGACGTCCATGTAGAGCGGCATGGCTCCTCCTTCGGTCGGAAGTTTGCAAACGACCGTAGGAGCGCATGGCCTGCCACTGACGGGAGCTGATCTCTCATGTTGGCAAGACGACTACCTAGATTTCGTCGCCACCGATACCGATCCGCGGTCCGAATGAATGAGGTCCAACCTCCGCGCCGCCTTGACAGCGCTCTGGCGCGTGGCGGCGCCGAGTTTGCCAAGAACCGCGGATACGTGATGGACGTGATAAGGAAGGCAGGACGTCGGCCAAGGTCGGAACGTTGGTCGAGGACCTTGCGGGCTAGGCGCCACGCAGATTGCTGTCGCGCACGGGCCAAGGAAACCTGGGCCGCTGCGCAGTGCACACCCATTTGCTCAAGTCCCGTGGTCTGATGACATCCGCGCGAGCAAGCCGTCCGCGAGCTAAGCGGTTCGTCGATGTTCACCGACTGGGAAGTCGACGACCGAATCAGGAGTAGTCCTATCTCCACTCTCGAGCTGTCCGGCGCGACCGCCCGGCTAAGCCACCAACCGTTTACCCACACCTTCACAGAGCTGGCCAAGGCCGTCCGTAGCAGAGGGCTGCAGGGTCGCCGCCGCGGCTTCTACGTCATGATCTTCGCCGTTTTGGTGCTGGCACTGGCTGGCAGCGCCACTGGAATGATCTTGCTCGATGACTCCTGGCTGCAGCTGCTGCTGGCTGGCGCTCTCGGCGTGATCTTCACCCAGTTCGCGTTCCTCGGGCACGAGGCCTCTCACCGGCAGATCTTCGAGTCCGGCCGGGCGAACGACCGCAGCGGGCGGGTGCTCGCGGCGCTGGTGGGCATCAGCTACGGCTGGTGGATGAACAAGCACAGCCGACACCACGCGAACCCGAACAAGATCGGCAAGGATCCCGATATCGAGTCCGACACTGTGTCTTTCCTGGAAGAGAGCGCTGCGGCGCGCAAGGGAGCATTGGCTTGGATTACGAGACGCCAGGGCTACCTGTTCTTCCCGCTGCTGCTGCTCGAAGGACTCAACCTGCATGTCAAGTCGATCAACAGTCTGAGCGCCGGTGACCGGTCGCTGGATCGAGCTGCGGATGCTCGCGGTGCGCTTCATGATCTACTTCGGTTTGATCTTCTGGCTGTTGCCGTTCGGCATGGCGTGGGCTTTCATCGGGGTGCAGCTTGCTGTCTTCGGCCTCTACATGGGCGCGACCTTTGCGCCGAATCACAAGGGCATGCCGATCATCCCGGCTGATGTCAAGCCCGACTTTCTCAGCAAGCAGGTGCGTACGTCGCGCAACATCGCCGGCGGCTGGTGGGCAACGATCTTGATGGGTGGGCTGAACTACCAGATCGAGCATCATCTGTTTCCGAGCATGCCCCGGCCGCATCTCCGCGCCGCTCGTATGTTGGTCCGCGACCACTGCCGCAGCAACGATGTCCCGTACGTCGAGGCCAGCCTTGTGTCCTCGTACCGGACGGTCATCGGCTACTTGAACCGCGTTGGACTTGCCGCGCGCGATCCCTTCGACTGCCCGTTGGCGAGCCAGCTACGCTCCAACTGAAGTTTCCCATCACTCAAGCAACCCCGACCCGTTGATCGGGACGTTCAAGCGTTTGGCCGCCAACTACGCAAGTACGTAGCTGAAGCAGAGCTCGAGGGCGAAGTGCACCGTATTCCGCTAGCCCTTCCCCAGATGGCGGACGGGTGTCAAGTGCGGTCCGGACTGCCCGGTGGAGGGTCGGCTACTGACACGGTACGAACTTCTTGTGTCGGACTGGGCCAGCTCTGGGTCCGGGATACGAACCACCTCCAACTTCCGTGGGCATCGTCACGGTTCTCCCCAGCCGACCATCCAGGAATCCGGCTTCTCGACCAAGGCGAGTAGGAGGCGCGGTGAGAGTTTCCTGGCGGGACTCGAGTCGGCCCTGGCTTTAGTCCGCGACCACCGCCCAGCCGTGTGGAGCCACGGCTCGGTCTGCAGTTTCAGGCTCGGCTTCCAGCACAGCCGCACTGTCGGTGAGCGCGAACGGTTGCCCTGTCAGGTTGAGGG
>JBKOUS010000232.1:0-22821 GCA_046723505.1 Actinomycetota bacterium | reverse complement strand
CACCGATCTTTTGGAGCGGATGCAGGGCTGCGCCGATGGCCGCGCTGTTGTCGTCGACGATGCCGGCCGAGTGGTCGGAGTGCTGTCCGCGAGCGATGTCGCCCGCGCACTGGAGCTGGCCGACATGCGCTCCTTTGCTCCATACCGGGCACCCTCTGGAGCTGATTTGACTGCGATGTAATCACGCGAAGGGCGGAGTGAGATGGCTGACGCTGTTCGAGCGGCAGTGCTGGTGGCTCCAGGTCGTTACGAGGTGCAGGAATTCCCGCGGCCTGCACTCCCTGACGGGGCGCTGCTCATGCAGGTCGAAATGTCTGGCATCTGCGGCACCGATAAGCACACGTTCCTGGGCGAAACCAAGTAGTACGCCGGAACGCCGGCCGAGACTGATACGCCGTTTCCGATCATCCAGGGCCATGAGAACGTCGGTGTGATCGCAGAGATCTCTCCCACCGCCGCAGAGCGCATCGAGTTCTACGGTCGGCGGCTCGCCGTTGGTGATCGAATCACCATGTGTGCCGATGTCGTCTGCGGACGCGAAAAACCGGATCGTCCAACAACGCGTCCACCCGAGCCAACTCCACCGGGAGCCGGCGCAGTTCGTCTGGCAGGATCGCTTCCCACAACGTCGGCTGATCAGCTACCGTGCGCAACATGAATGGTCTCAATCCCGTCTAGCCCAAGGGGTTGAGACCATTCTCCCTTGTCAGAGCCAGTTTCAGCCCTCGACACGCCTGACTTTTTCAGGGCGAAGTAGCTAGGCCAAGACTCGGCTGAGCGCTCAGATAGAGGCTTCCCCGGGATCCCTAGGGACTCCGTCCCGGGACCCGAGGAAGACCCCTATCTGAGCAGGTGATTGCGGAACAGGCTGATATCCCGCAAGAACTTTGCGTCAGAAGGCTTGATGTGTCCAGGTCGTTGCGCAACCGATGTATGTGCAAACTACGCGGCTTCCTTCAAGGTCTTAGGCTCCCCTCGAGGCTTCAGACGCTTGAGAAACGGTTGAAAAGCGAGGTGCGCCGTCACTAGGCGCTGTATTCCACATCCGTGACCTTGACGGTTAGCTCGACGCTGCGGGAGCGGGTCGAGGTGACCGCCTCCCACGGCTCCTCATAGGACTCGTCCTCGAGCCAGATCCAGACGCTGCCATACTCGGGCCCATCCTCGGGACCGGTCACCTCATAGCTCACATCGACGTCGCCGGTCTTCGGCCAGTCGTCCATGTAGGCACGATCGACGACCACCCGGTATGTGACGTCGCAGCCATCACCGGAGCCGTCGCACTTCTTGGACAGCATCTTGATACGCAGCTCAATATCGGACTTGTCGATGTTGCCGCTCAGGGCGGACGTCGTTTCGTCAGCGGGCAACTCCGTGGGCCCGAGGGTCTCCTCGCAGCCTCCGAGGTCGCATGTGGTCGTCGGTGTCGGTTGCGCTGTTGTCGCGGCGTTTTCGTTGTCTCCGAGGATCGTCGCCCCGACCGCGCCAACGAGAATGCTGAGAAGGATCACCGCAGCGAAAACGATGCTGAGCTTCTTGTTCCGCTTGATCCAGCTCTCATTCGTCGGCGGTTGTTGCCAGGTCATGCCGGCGGGTTCGCTCATGCTCGATCCAGGTCATCGTTGATGATCAAGCCGGAGGCGAGCACGCTACGTTTGGGCATCGGGTGAACTTCCAGTTCGGTCAGGGGTTTGCCAAGGCCCGTCAGGAGAAGTCAAGTTCTCTTGGCGGGCCGCTCAGGTCCCAACTATCGCACGGACGATTGACAACGGTTGGAAAAGGGTGCCCGGGCCCGTACGGGTGGGCGGGCGGGCATGCGGACTCAACTTTTCAGCGCCCGACAGATAGTTAGCCGAACTATAGGAAAAGGTTGAGCCAGCCGCCCAAGATCTCAACAGGCACGCTCAACAGCAGGCAGAAAGACAGCACGACTCAACCGTGGCAAACAGCCCTATCAGAGGGCTTCAGGTCTAAACCGGCTCCTGTACGCGTGTAGAGGCTCTCAGCTAGCTTGTTAGGCGTACGCCAGCCTGGGACACACACACGGCCTTCACCGCGGAGGCGTACCAGTGCTCCCCACCGCGGGCAGTAGGCACCTCATCCGCCTCCAGCTGCGCAGCGATCGCACGGAATGACAACCAGCAGCTCGAGCGGTGAGAATGTGCTCCACGACGTCATCAGGCAGCGTCTGCGGCCTTCCCAGGCGCACACCCTGCTCCCCGGCCTTGGCTGCAAGGGCGTCTTTGGTGCGCTGACCGATAAGGCGCCGCTCATATTTCGAGCGCGCTACCGAGACAGCTCCGGCAAAGAGCACCTGAAACGGTTTGCCCTCAAACGGGATGCGCAGCGCTGGCTGGACGCGAAGACCGCAAAGCTCGAGACCGGGACGTGGGTGGCTCCGCGGACTGCCCGGATCACCGTGCGCGAGTGGTGCGATGTCTGGCTGAAGAGTTACGCCAACAGGAGGCCCAGCACGGTACGGCTTGCGAGGATCCACATCGCCAAGATCACGGATGAGTTCGGTGATCGCCGCCTGGACAGTGTGCGGCCGAGCGAAGTCAAGACCTGGACGGTGAGGCTGAAAGCTGAGGCCTGTCCGACAGCTACATCTCAGAGATCCACTCTCGGATGGCGCAGATCTACGGTGACGCGATCCATGACGGCCTGGTGGCGCGCTCTCCCCTGTCTAGGCGCACGTCCCCACCCAAAGGCAGGCAACGTCCCTACGTAGCCACGACGGCCCAGATCTGGGGCTCTATGACGCTTTGGAGCCGCGGTATCGGGCGGCCCTAGTGCTGGGCGCGTTCGCCGGCCTGAGGGTCGCAGAGGCCTGCGGGCTGCGGGTTGCTGACGTCGACTTCATGCGCGGCATCGTCCACCCTGTCCAGCAATACCCGGCCGACCCGTTGAAGACGGAGATCTCCCGCTCCCCCATCCCGATTCCGTCCGAGCTGGCCTTGATGCTCTCGGCTCACGTCCAGGAGTTCTCCACAGCCTGGGTGCTGTGCGACCCGATCGGCCGACAGCTCCCACCGTGGCATCTCCAAGAGGTGTTCCGTCGAGCGCGAGCGAAGGTAGACCTACCGGAGGGTTTCCGCTTCCACGATCTACGGCACTACTACGCGAGCCTGCTGATCAGCTCAGGGCTGGATGTGAAGGTGGTGCAGACGCGGCTGCGGCATGCTTCGGCGAAGACGACGCTGGATACCTACGGGCACCTGTGGCCGGACTCCGACGACGCGACGAGAGCGGCGGTTTCTGCGGCCATTCTGCGGCCGGTGAAGGCTGCGATCGAGCAAAGGCCCTAGTCAGAAGCACATTCTGCGTCTTCTACGCGTTGTGTGACAACTCGCAGTGCTATGGCAACTCCTTTACCAGCGCGGAGCCACCACACCTCCTGGGCGGTTGGGCGGAATACATGCACCTGCGGCCGGACACCTTCGTGTACAAGGTGCCGAGCGGGCTGTCGCCGCGCGCGGCCGTCCTGGCGGAGCTGATGGCGTGCGCGGCCAGTCTGGACAAGGTGAAGGAGTTCTCCTCCTACGCGATGGAGGGCTTCAACTCCGGTGACACCGTTGTCGTCATCGGCTCCGGGCCGCTTGGCCTTCTCCACATTGCCAAGGCCGACATGATGGGAGCCGGCCAGATCATCGCGACTGACCTGAGCCCTTACCGGTTGGCCTGGGCTCGGCGCTGCGGCGCCGACGAAGTCCTCGATGTGTCATCAACGACGCAAGAGCAGCGCCTGGCCCGAGTTCGTGAGCTGACCGCTGGACGAGGGGCCGATGTGGTGCTGCACATGGCGAATACACCGACGTCCTTCATCGAAGGCGTCGAGATGCTCAAGCGTGGCGGGATGATGCTTGAGATGGGCAACTTCGTAGACACCGGCGATGTCAGCATCAACGTGCACCGCCACATATGCAGCAAGAACATTCGACTTCTCGGCCTCACGAACCACCCCAGCACTGGGGTATGGGCCCGCTCTGCGGCTCCTGGAGCGCTACGCCGACCGCTATCCGTTCGAGGAGATTGTCACTCACGACTTCGGGTTGGATCACGCTGAGGCCGCTATGCGTACCAGTATGAACCCCGAAAGCATGAAGGTGGCCGTCGTGCCCGGGCTCGAGCGCGACACCTGACGCTGCCTTCGATCATTCAGCGCTGGCGGTCGGACGTGCGTTCAGGCGATCAATTGAGGTTGCGCTCCAGGGCACCCACCGCCAGATCGATGACGGCCTCGAGGGCGCCTGCCTCCTCAAACAAATGAGTAGCCGCTGGCACCACTTCGATGCTCACCGGAGCTCGCATGACCGCCGCAGCCCGCTCGTTGAGCTGGCGCACCTGCGGGTCTCGTTCACCGACAATCAGGAGTGTCGGAGCCCGCACGCGAGCCAGAGCATCGCCGGCCAAATCCGGCCGACCGCCCCGTGAGATAACCAAACGAACTCGTTCCGGCCGGTCAGCAGCGGTGATCAACGCCGCCGCGGCGCCGGTGCTCGCACCGAAAACCGCCAAGGGCAGCTGGGCTGTATCGCTTTGCTGAGCCAGCCAATCCGCCGCTCCGGTCAACCTCCTTGCCAGCTTGGCAATATCGAAGCGCAGTTCGCGCGTACGCAGGTCGACCTGCTCCTCTTGAGGCGTCAGCAGGTCCAGAAGCAAAGTTGCCCAGCCGCTCTGCTGGAAAACGCCCGCCACGCGCCGATTGCGTGGACTGTGACGACTGCTGCCACTTCCGTGGGCAAAAAGCACAACCCCGCGGGGTTCCGCAGCCGGGACGGCAAGATCACCGTCGAGTAGAACGCCGGCGGTCGGTACTCGAACCGTTCGTTCGACGACCTTGTCGCTGCTCATGTCACCCAGTCTGGTCCTTGCGCGAGCTGACGGCTTCGTATCGTGTTGGTCGCAGGATAAATCGGGGAAACCACATTGCGATAGGAAGGTTTGAGGTGATCACCGGAGTTCATACCACGCAACCGCCTGGCCCGCTCGCCGTCTCCAGTACCAATCCGCGGTACTTCACTGCCGCGGCTGCTCCGGAAGAGGCGGTCTATCTCACCGGCTCACACGTCAACAACAACCTCCATGACGGGCTGGGTATGGGTAGCGATTGTCCGGAAGACCCGGAGCGGTTCGACTTTGACGCATACCTGGAGCTGCTCACTGACCGCGGTCACAACTTCATTCGCCTTTGGCGGTGGGAACAGTTCCGGGGCCAGCTTGCCCCGGCCAACGTGCACTTCTGTATGACGCCACAACCGTGGCCGCGAACCGGAGCAGGATCAGCCAAGGATGGGAAGCCCAAGTTTGATCTGTCGGCCTTCGATCAGAGCTATTTCGATCGGATTCGGGAACGCGTACTCGCCGCCGGACGGGCAGGGATTTATGCGTCAGTGATGCTGTTTGAAGGCTTCAGCCTCCACCTGACTACCGTTCCGGACAACATCGAGGGCCATCCGTTCCATGCCGCGAACAACGTCAACGACATCGCAATCGCCTCGATCGTCGACTATCAGGTTCTCCCCCTTGATCCCCGTATCGAGGCGCTCCAGCTGGCCTACATCCGCAAGGTGATCGACACCGTTCATGATCTTCCCAATGTCTTGTACGAAGTTGCGAACGAGTCGTCCGGCCAGGCCGCAGATTCGGTCGCATTCCCTGACGGATCCTCGATTGAAACACCGATTGGTGATTCCACGCAGTGGCAGTACTGGGTGATCAACACAGTCAAAGACTACGAACGGGACATGGGATACGACCCACATCCCATCGGCATGACCTACCTCTATCCGGTGGCCGATCAGAGCAAGGCGAACGAGCCACTGTGGAACAGCCCTGCTGATTGGATCTCGCCTGGATTCGACGACGCCTTGGGTGAGGGCCGCTGGTTCACCGACCCACCGCCCAACGACGGAAGCAAGGTCGTTCTCTTGGACACCGATCACTTCTCGCCATTCTCGAGCAACGCCCTATGGGTGTGGAAGGCGTTCCTCCGCGGCCACAATCCGATCTTGTATGACCTGGGCATTCTCGGCGGCGGCGTACCGCCTGACCCGTCCGAGGGAGACCCGTCCTTCGACTCACTGGAGCCAGCGCGGCACGCCATGGGCGACACGCGTGGCATTGCGGAGCAGATCGATCTGATCACGATGCAGCCACGTGCCGACCTGAGCTCGACCGGGTTCGCGCTGGCGAATCCGGGCACTGAGTACCTGATCTTGCAGCCCAGTGAAACGGCTGATCCGTTCACCATCGCGCTCACGGCTGGCCAGTACGCGGTCGAGTGGCACCGCTTGACGAGCCGTGACACACTGCCAGGCGCACCGCTCACCGTTCCCCACGACAGCAAGATCAACATCAGCGCTCCATCTGAAGTCGCCGGGCCCGCAGTGGTGCATCTCCGCGGGATCCCAAGCTAGGACTGTCGTCGCGAGGCTACCTGTGGGACGAGTCGCGAGAGCCCCTTCATCGGGAAGGATGCTCAAGCGCAAGAGAACCGGCGAGCCGTTGACAAGATCATTCCTGCTCCTGAGCGAGCCATGATCATCAGTGGGGCTCCCGGCGGACCTGGGGTTTCGATCACCGTGGGCCTCGCTTAGGCTGGGTCGCATGGACGACTCCGACATCCTCGCGCGCATTCGCGAGATGGTCGATGCTGAGCATGAGCTGCGCCGCCAGATGCAGGAAAACCCAGGTGAGATCAGCGATGCCGCCGAGAGGCTCCATGACCTCGAGGAATCCCTTGATCAATGCTGGGATCTGCTGCGCCAGCGACGCGCCCATCGGGAGTTCGCACAGAACCCAGACGAGTCGCAGGCGAGACCTCGGCAGCAGGTTGAAGGATACCTGCAGTAGCCACGAGCAAGGAGGTACCAGCCGTACCTCAGACCCTCCCACAAGATCCCTTGTGCATAGCGGCCGAGTGAGAACTCACTCGAAACGTGAGGGATCTCCCGCTCCGCGCCGTACGATCACTGCTTGCCCGTCGGAGAGATCGACCACTGTGGTCGGGACCTCGCCACATTCACCAGAGTCCACCACGGCGTCCAGGAGATGATCAAGGCGTTCCATGATCTCCCAGCCCTGCGTCAGCGGCCGATCCTCCCCTGGCATGATCAAGGTGCTCGACAGGAGCGGCTCACCCAGCCCGGCCAAGATCGCCTGAGCGACCACATGATCAGGAATGCGAACCCCGACCGTGCGTCGCCTGGGATGCAGCATGCGTCTGGGAACCTCACGGGTTGCCGGCACAATGAATGTGTACTGCCCTGGCGTCAACGCCTTGACTGCACGGAAGATCACATTATCCAGCTGGACGAACCGCCCCAGTTGAGTGAAGTCGGCGCAGACAAGGGTGAAATGATGCCGGTTGTCCAGCTGACGGATTTCTCGAATCCGTTCCAGGCCCGACCGGTTGTCAAGCTGGCAGCCCAGCGCGAAGCAGGAGTCCGTTGGGTAGGCGACCAGCCCGTCAGCTCGCAGTAAGTCGACCACTCGGCCAATCGTTCGTGGCTGAGGGTTGTCCGGATGGACATCGAAGTATCGGGCCATGAAATCGAGCGTAGTGCGATGGCATCGCTCCCCTGCCCTCACCGAGCATCGCTTGCTCGGACTCCGCACCATCTGGAGAGGATGCACCTTCCAAGTCATTGATGCGGGGTGGGCGTCAGGAAAGAGCGGAAGTTAACGTGAAGTTTAGGTATTGCGTAGACTGACAGGCATGTTACACCGTACGGATCTGCTGACCATCGGCGAGCTGTCGGCGCGTTCCGGATTCGCGCCATCTGCCCTGCGGTACTACGAGAACCTTGGCCTGATCACGTCGAGCCGTACCTCCGGGAACCAGCGCCGGTACGAGCGCGCGATGCTACGCCGCTTGGCGTTCATCCGCTCGGCGCAACGCGTCGGCTTGTCGCTGGAGGAGATCACCCAAGCACTGCGGACGCTGCCGGGAAGTCGTACCCCGACCAAGGCCGACTGGACCCGCCTGTCGCACCAATGGCGTGGTCGGCTCAACGAGCAGATCGACAGGCTGGAACGTCTGCGGGATCGGTTGGACAGCTGCATCGGCTGCGGCTGCCTAAGCCTGCAGAAATGCACACTGCAGAATCCGGATGACTATGTGAGCTCTCGTGGACCTGGTGCTGTCTACCTGGAGCCGTCCAAAGACTGATCGGCTGATTAGACGCCGGGCCTGGCAGCTGACGAGTCGGCTACGTTACCGACATGGTCAACAAGGTGGCAATGCTCACGGCGGGCGGTGTTGCACCGTGCCTCTCCTCGGCGATCGGTGGGCTGATCGAGCGCTACACCCAAGTTGCGCCCGAGGTTGAGATCATCGCTTACCGGTACGGATATGAAGGTCTCTTGCAGGGCGACTCGATCACCGTGACGCCCTCCGTGCGGGAGAATGCCGCACTCCTGCACGGCTTCGGCGGATCACCCATCGGAAACTCCCGAGTCAAACTGACCAATGCAGGTGACCTGGTGGAGCGTGGATTGGTCGCTGAGGGGGTGGACCCTCTGCAAGCCGCGGCCGACCGGCTGACCGCAGACGGCGTCGACATCCTGCACACCATCGGCGGCGATGACACCAACACAACGGCGGCTGATCTTGCCGCATTCCTGGCCAACAACGGCCATTCCCTGACGGTGGTCGGACTACCCAAGACCATCGACAACGACATCATCCCGGTGCGCCAGTCGCTTGGCGCCTGGACGGCCGCCGAGCAGGCTTCGCGTTTCGCACAGAACATCATTGGCGAGCACAACTCCGGATCGCGGATGCTCCTCGTGCACGAGGTGATGGGACGGCACTGCGGCTGGCTTACCGCCGCCGCGGCACGGGACTACCGGGAATGGCTTGACAAGCGAACGTGGCTGCCGGATGTCGGGCTGAGCCGAGAGGCGTGGGAGGTCCATGGGGTCTATGTCCCGGAGGCGATGTTCGATCTCGAGGTTGAGGCCGGCCGTCTCAAGGAGACGATGGATCGGATTGGCTCGGTCAACCTCTTCATTTCCGAGGGCGCCGGCGTGGAGACGATCTTGGCCGAACTCGAACGGTCTGGTGAGGAGGTCCCGAGGGACCCCTTCGGTCACGTCAAGATGGACAAGATCAACCCTGGTACCTGGTTCGCTAGCAAGTTCGCCGAGCGGCTTGATGCCCGCAAGGTCATGGTGCAGAAGTCGGGATACTTCTCCAGGTCTGCGGCACCCAACCAGCGCGATCTCGAGTTGATCAAATCCATGACCGACCTGGCGGTTGACGCCGCGCTACGCGGTGACGCCGGCCTGATTGGTCACGACGAGGAACGCGGCGATGAGCTCCGGGCGATCGAGTTTGACAGGATCAAGGGGGGCAAGCCGTTCGACATCGATGCTCCCTGGTTCGCCGCGTTGCTGGACAACATCGGACAGCCCCGCGCTCAGCTGTCCACTGCGCGCTGACGCCCGCAAGGCGACCCGTTCAGGTTTTCCTTCGGCCGCGTACGGCCGCTGACAACGCATACGCCAGCGCTGCGCCCAACCCAACTCCGGTGGCTGCTCCGGTGACGTAGCCGGCGCCCATGCCAACCCGTACCGAACGCACCGCCACGGCCCCAGGTACGACGTTCGGTTCCTCATCGTCGATTTGCTCAGGTTCAGGCGTTGGCGCGGTGTGCACCTCCACTTCGGGAGCGACAGGGATTGCGTCGTGCCGCGCGGTCGCGATCCAAGCAGCGATGAACAAGATGAGTTGGGCAAAGATGTTAAAGAACAGCATGAGTACGATCACCGGCCCGAAGATCGCCGCAGCTGCGTTGCCTCTGAACGCATTGATCAGGAAGCTCGCCAAATATTGCAGCGCCACCAGCGCGATCGAACCCAACAGTGCGCCGCGCCGTACCACGTGCCAAGGCTCACGGGTCTCGGGGAGCACTGTGTAGAGATACATGAAGATCAGCCAGCCGGCGCCGATCGAGACCATGACGGACGTGAGCCGAAGCAGCGGCGCTATCCAGGGCTGCTCGCTGAATCCGAGGAAGCCGACAACGGCATCCGCAAGCGAGGTCGACAGCGTAGAGAGGCCGAATGTCACGGCCAGTCCGATCAGCAGTCCAAGCAGCAGCAGGAGGTTGCCGAGCCACCGGACCACAATGTTGATCTTCTGGGGCCGAAGATCGAATCCCGGTCGCCACTGGGTCCGCACGGCATTCTTCAAGTGGCCCATCGATTTTGCGCCGGCGTAGAGGCCGGTCACCAGGCCCACGATTCCAATCGTCCAGTACTGGCTCAGGGCGGTGTTCACGAGATTCAGGATCTTGTCGCTGGTGGCCGTGTCCGTGCTGCCGAGGGCTTCAGTGACGGCGTCAGCGACGTTGTCCAGCAGATCGGGGTACACGACAGTGAGCACGAAGCCAGTGATCGAAAACGCCACCATCAAGATCGGGACCAGGGCGAGCACCCAGAAGTAGGTGGTCGCTGCTGCGAACTGTGAGCCGAGTCGGCTGATGTAGCGCTCCACCGCACGAATGATGTGTGCAATCCAGGGTTGATGCTTGAGTCGCTCAATACCCTCCGGCACCGCAACCATCGGTTCCCTCCCTATCGAGGCCGGTCGTCCCGCTCGACGCTATCTGGTGCCCCAAGCGGCCGGGCGAGCTCTTGACAGCCACAGCGACCGCGCCTTGGCTGAGGCTATGAGTCCACTATTGACAGATTCCGAGGTGTCCCAGCAGCTGGCTGGACTTGCGAACTGGCGCCGCGTTGAAGGCGATGACCCGGCAATTGCCGCGACGTATGAGTTCACGGACTTTGTCGCGGCCTTGGACTTCGTGAATCAGGTCGGACATGAGGCGGAGCTCATGAATCACCATCCAGACATCGACATCCGCTGGAACAAGGTGATGCTGGTTCTCTCCACACACTCAGAGCGCGGCCTCACACATCACGATTTCGAGCTGGCGCATCGGATCAACGAGGTAGCGGGGCAGGAAGCCTGAAAGGAGCGCCGGGCCGGCAACGCCCGCCTGCTAACTACTCGAACGCCTCCGGCGGAGGGCAGATGCAGACAAGATTGCGGTCGCCATAACCGCCATCGATGCGGCCGACCGGCGCCCAATATTTGTCGAAGCCTTGGGCGTAGAGCGGACCTGTATGAAGCCCGGCCGGGAAGGCCGCCACCCTCCTCGGGTAAGGGTGATCCCATTCCTCGGCAATCACCTGAGCTTGCGTGTGGGGGGCATTGACCAGCGGGTTGTTCGCGCGCGGCCACTCCTCCGCTTCGATCTTGGCGATCTCTGCGCGGATGCTGATCATGGCGTCGCAGAAGCGGTCGATCTCCTCCAGGGTTTCCGACTCGGTCGGCTCGACCATCAGCGTGCCTGCCACAGGAAAGCTCATGGTCGGCGCGTGGAAGCCGTAGTCAATCAGTCGTTTGGCTACATCATCCACAGTGATGCCGCTTGCCTTGGTCAGTGGACGCAAATCAAGGATGCATTCGTGGGCGACCCTTCCGTTGCGCCCGGCGTACAGTACTGGATAATGATCATGAAGCCGCTCTGCGACGTAGTTCGCAGCAAGTAGGGCGTGTTCGGTCGCCGAGGTCAAGCCGTCGGCGCCCATCATCGCGATGTAGGCGTGGCTGATCGGCAAGATGCCGGCCGAACCGTACGGGGCCGCCGAGATCGGTCCGATGCCAGTCTGCGGACCTGCCGTGGCGAGCAACGGGTGGTTGGGCAGGAACGGTGCAAGATGCTCAGCGACGCCGACAGGTCCAACGCCGGGGCCGCCGCCACCGTGCGGAATGCAGAAGGTCTTGTGGAGGTTCAGATGACTCACGTCAGCGCCGAAGCTGCCTGGGCGGGCGAGTCCTAGCAATGCGTTTAGGTTGGCTCCGTCGACATAGACCTGACCTCCGGAGTCGTGAACCATGTCGCACAGCTCAACGATGCTTTCCTCAAACACGCCGTGCGTGGAGGGGTAGGTCACCATGATGGCGCCAAGTTGATCATGGTATTCCGTGATCTTGTTCCGCAGGTCCTCCATGTCGACAGCTCCATCAGCAGCAGCCCTGACGACGACAACCTTCAGGCCCGCCATGGTTGCCGAGGCGGCATTCGTACCATGCGCTGATGAGGGGATCAGACAGACGCGCCGTTGATGATCACCGCGCGACTCGTGGTAGGCACGGATGGCAAGCAAGCCGGCGAGTTCGCCCTGGCTCCCGGCGTTGGGCTGGATCGATACCTTCGCGTAGCCGGTCAGTTCTGCAAGCCACGCTTCCAGCTCCTCGATCAAGGCCAAATAGCCTTGTGCATCCTCCACCGGGGCTAAGGGATGCAGGTTGGCAAAGCCTGGGTAGGAGATCGGTTCCATTTCCGTTGTGGCGTTCAGTTTCATCGTGCATGACCCGAGCGGGATCATGCCGCGATCGAGCGCCAAGTCGCGATCGGACAGCGCCCGCAGATAGCGAAGCATCGCGGTTTCGCTGTGATGGGTGTTGAAAACGGGATGGGTGAGGTAGGACGACGTACGTTCGAGCCCGCTCAAGTTGTTCTCGAATGACGGCATGTGGCTCTCGGTGACGCCGAACGCGGCGCGCACCACGCTCAGCTGGTAGGCCGTGGCATCCTCGCCAACTGATACGCCGACATGATCTTCGTCGACGAGCCGGAGGTGGACGCCGGCCTCCCGTGCTGCCGCCACCACCCCGTAGGCCCGCCCTGGAACCTCGGCGAGCACGGTGTCGAAGAAGGAATCGTGGACCACCCGGATCCCGCCGCGTACAAGATCATTGGCCAGCCCCACAGCGCCCGCATGGATGGACTTCGCAATCTCGCACAGACCGTGCGGTCCGTGGTAGACCGCATACATGCTGGCCGTCACGGCGAGCAGTACTTGCGCTGTGCAGATGTTCGAGGTCGCCTTCTCCCGGCGGATGTGCTGCTCTCTGGTTTGCAGTGCCAAGCGAAAGGCGGGGGTGCCATCGCGATCCTTGGAAACCCCGACAAGCCGCCCCGGCAAGGTGCGTTCCAGGCCGGCGCGGACGGAAATGAAGCCGGCGTGCGGTCCACCGTAAAAAAGAGGGACCCCGAACCGCTGGCTCGACCCGACAGCCACGTCCGCACCCCACTCCCCCGGCGGCGTTATCAACGTCAACGCCATCAGGTCGCACGCTGCGATCACCATTGCGCCACGGGCATGTGCTCGATCGGCGATGTCCCGCAGCTCGTCCGTGCTGGCGAGCCGGCCGCTGGCGCCGGGCGTTTGCACGACGACGGCGAACAGGTCCGTCTCCGCGATCGCCTCTGCCAGCGGCTCCCTGGCGACAATAACTTCGATCCCCAGGGCAGCCGCCCTGGTGGTCACGACCCCGATGGTCTGCGGCAACATGTCGGCATCAAGCAAGATCGCCTGACCTCCTTTTACGCTGCGCCGGGCCACTGTCATTGCCTCGGCTGCGGCGGTCGCCTCGTCGAGCAGGCTCGCTCCTGCCGTGGGCAGAGCGGTGAGATCTGAGATCATGGTCTGAAAGTTGAGCAAGGCCTCAAGCCGGCCCTGACTGATTTCGGGCTGGTACGGCGTATAGGCGGTATACCAGGCGGGCGACTCGAGAACGTTTCGTCGGATCACCGACGGAGTCACAGTGCCGTAGTAGCCGAGGCCGATCATCGGTGTCAGTGGCCGATTCCGACTCGCGAGGTCGCGCAGCACCGCCAACGTCTCAGACTCCGAAAGTGCGGGCGGCAGGGCAAGCGGTTCAGTGCTGCGGATCGACCGCGGCAGCGATTGCTCAACGAGCTGTTCCAGGTCAGTCAGGCCGAGCGTAGCCAGCATCTTCTCGCGGTCATCGACTTGAGGGCCGATGTGGCGAGTGCTGAACCGCTGCGAAGGTAGCGAGCTCATTTCGGTGTTTGGAAGAGTGGCCGTCATCGAGACTTCTTTCGCGCGCGCATACAGGTAGGTGCCCTCGCTTCCGCGAGCAGCACTCCCCCTCTGTTACCAGCGGCTCCAGAGTTGCCATAGCGCGCGCAGTCTTGATTGCCTGAGAGGTTCCGGGGAGGTTGCCCCTTCGGCGCCACTACCTCAGCGGAGGCAGTGAACTCTCCCGCGCCGCCGTTCCAGCAGCGCCTAGATTACCCCGTCAACTGCCAGCTCGTGCCTGTCGACGCTGCGAAAGCTCGTCGTGGGACTGACGCGGCTCATCAACCGCGGCACGCTCAGCGGGCAGCTCAGAAAGCGTCCCTTCTATGTCGCGCCAGACACCGCCCAAAGCGATACCAAAGACTCCCTGGCCCCCGCGAAGCAGGTCGATCACTTCGTCGTCGGAGGTGCACTCGAAGACCGAGACTCCGTCACTCATCAATGTCACCTGAGTGAGGTCCTGGACGCCGCGGACGCGCAGATGCTCGATCGCGGTGCGGATCTGCTGCAACGAAATGCCGGCGTCGATCAGGCGCTTGATCACTTTCAAGATCAAGATGTCGCGGAAGCTGTAGAGACGCTGGGAGCCCGATCCAGACGCGCTCCGTACCTCTGGTACCACAAGGCCGGTACGTGCCCAGTAGTCGAGCTGCCGGTAGGTGATACCTGCAGCGCTGCAGGCGACCGGGCCCCGGAAGCCCAGATCGACCGGCAGCGGCGAGAAGTCGCCCTCGAACAGCAGTCCCTGGGCTTCAGCCGGCTCAATGCCCGACGAGGGGGCCGGCTTCGCTGATGCGTCGGTGCTGTTCACGTGCGCCTCCGGACCTTCAAAATCTGCTACTTGCGATGGGAAGGAACAACTCTATCGAGTTCTCTCCGCGTAATTCCACGGTCGGCATTACTCCCTGAACGCTACGACGAGCACCCAAACGGGTCAACGACCACGCCCCTGACCACGCCCGGCGTCGGCAAAGTCTAAATCCGTACTTGAAGGTGGGCTCAAGCATGGAGTCAGGACCGCCAGTCTCAAGTTGAGCCTGAGTGTTGCCGCTGACTAGGACTTTGGCTCTTCACCTGTGACAAAGTCGTCAGGATTGACCTGATCGAGAAATTCCCGGAACTTCTCCACCTCGTCATCTTCGGCTTCAGGAATCTCGATGCCGGCCTCATCGAGCACGTCCTCGGCGCAGTAGATATCAGATCCGACCCGAAGTGCGAGAGCGATCGCGTCCGACGGACGGGCACTGACCTCGATCCCATCGACCAGCAGCACCGCGTAAAAAGTGCCACCTTCGAGCTCTGTGATGTGCACCTCCGTCAGCCGATGGCCCAAAGTCGTGAGGGTGTCGACCATAAGGTCATGGGTGAGTGGCCTGGGCGGGACGATGCCTTCCTGTGCATTAGCGATCGCTGCGGCTTCTGCTGCTCCGATCCAGATGGGCAGGTATCGAGTTCCGCCAACCTCGCGCAACAACACCATCGGAGCATTCGACGGCATCTCGACCCGGACACCCACCACATCGAGCTCACGCATGCGACAACACTACTTCGCGAGACGCTTGCTACAAGATCACCCCTCATTGGCGAGCTGCGCGTCGCGACGTGAAGCACCTAAATATTGCGCTCCATGGCGGTGCGCACTAAAGCCGCATGAAAGCTGATCACCAGCTGGGTGACATCGCTTGGGACATCACGGTTGCCTCCGGTGCGCCGGATGTACGGTGCGATAACTTGTTCGACCAACCCGACCTCACGGTCGGCCGACAGCTTGAACGCCCGAAGATGTCGACCGTCAATGCCGTACTCGGCCAGTCGCCGGGCAGCGATCGCCAGCGTGAGCGCGTCCCTGCCGTAGTGCGCCGTTCCGCGTCGGGTTGCCACGATCTGGGTTCGTTCCAACTCACTGAGCGCGCTCTCGGTGAGACCACTCGCGTCCAACAGCTCTTGGCGGGTCAGCCTGACCGGCTGCTTGGCCGCTGCGGCCGGCGGGCTCACGGACCGCTCGGTGCTCGCTGCACCGCTACCAGCTGGAGCACTCTGGGCGCCGGTGGTGAGCGGAGCCTGCCCACGATCGAGTTGCTCCAAGTGCTCTCTGATCACCTTCAATGGCAAGTAGTGATCTCGCTGCACCGCCAACACATAACGCAGCCGCTCAACATCATTTTCGGTGTAACGGCGATAGCCTGAGGGCGCGCGCTGCGGAGTGATCAGCCGCTCAGCCTCCAGGAACCTGATCTTGGAGATCGAGATATCGGGGAATTCGGTTCGCAGAATTGCCATGACCTGGCCAATGCTGCGGGTAGCCTGCCGAGGACGGGTTTCGGCGACAAATGCGCCCGGATCCTCCGCGCCTCGGGCGCGAGCTTCACTGGCCGCGCTGGCCGCAGACTCGGCAGGGTTCGGCATAACGTTGAGACCTAATCCGGGGCCTGCGTACTCCCGAAGTAGACCAGGCGGAACTTGCCAATCTGCACCTCGTCGCCACTCCGCAGCAGGCATTCATCGACCAGGTCCCGATTGACGTAGGTCCCGTTGAGACTCCCCACATCCTTGACCACAGTTCCCTCCGGGGTGCGGCTGAACGTGGCGTGACGGCGGGACACAGAGATGTCGTCGAGGAAGATGTCGGAATCCTCATGCCGTCCAACGGTGACGATGTCGGTGTCAAGCAAAAAACGACTTCCGGCGTTGGCGCCCCGCTGCACGATCAGCAGCGCAGACCCGTACGGCAACGCATTAACGGCGGCCTCATCTTCGGCCGTCAGCGAGTCCGTGTCACGTTCCTCAACCATCGCGGGCATCGCCTTGGTCGTGTCGCCGGTCGGCACTTTTTCGGGGGTCGCGGCTCGGGCGGCACCAGGAATCAGTGCTGAGCCACATTGGCCGCAGAAGTTACTCCCCTCTGGGTTCTCGTGTCCACAGTTGGTACAGAACGGCATTGCTTCGACTTTCGTGTACAGCCTCGAAGGCTCGAGGCGTGATGCAGAGTTTAGGACCAATTGCAAACCGGCACCTAGCCGGCCGGTGGCTTCAGCCTGCCACCTGTTCGGCATAGGAATCAGCATCCAGCAAGTCGTCCAGGTCGGCACCCTCGTCCAGCTCCAGCTCGAAGAGCCAGCCGTCCCCGTATGGATCGGTGTTGATGGTCTCTGGGTTGGCGTCGAGCAGCGGGTTCACTGCGGTGATAACACCAGGCATCGGGCAAAAAATGTCCGAGACACTCTTGGTTGATTCCAACTCACCGCACGCGTCACCGGCCGACACGCTATCCCCCACCTCCGGCAGAGTCACAAAGACGATGTCGCCAAGCTGATCAGCCGCGTACTCAGTAATTCCCACTCGCACGCTGCTGCCGTTCCCGCTGCGAACCCACTCGTGCTCGGTCGAGTACTTCAGATCTTCCGGATAGTTCGACATCAGGCTCCTCAAACTCAGATCATCGAGGGGTTGACTGCGGTGGCGCAGGCCGAGCGTACAGATTCTCTCTCGATTCGTGTAACGATTCGATCACTACCCGGTCCTCTTGTTCGAGCTGCACTTGTCCCCCGATCTTGGGTCCGGTGATCTCGGAGACGATTCCGCCCCGAAACTGCGCAGCCTCCTCCAGGCTGTGCGGGTCACCGATGACCTCGAGCGTGATGGGCCGACTGACCGGTTTGCCGTCGATGACGAGCCCACGTGCATCCGAGCCGAACCACGTTGATGCGACGACCCGGATCGTATTGTTCACCTCGATTACTTCGGCACCCGCGTCGCGCATCTCCTCAACCGCATCAAGGAGCACTCCGGAATCTACAGCTGAATTCGGATCGGCGATCCGCATCCGAATACCTCGCCCTTCGGCTGGTGCGGTGCCCGCCAGGATCGACAGCTCAGTAAGGTGCCTTTCTGCCTCCGCCCGCGCCACGCGTTGTGTGTCGGCACCTGACCGCAGGCTGCTTCTGGTCTGCTCCAGCTGCGCGATCTCCCCCTCGAGCCGACGTGATTCCGCACCCAGCCCATCGAGCAGCTGAACCAGATCTTCGCGTCGGGCCGACGCATAGGTGTCATCCGTCGCGTTGATTCGGAACTGCACGACACTGGCGGCACCAACGATGAACAAAATGATCGCCGCCAAGATCTGCCCGCGACCTGGGTGTACGAGCGATGTCCGTAGTCGAGTGCGCGTGCGGCGTGCCGCGCTTGCATCATCTTCGGCCATGTCCGCGGGCTGCGAGGCGAGCGGTACCTCATCCACAGTTACAGCCGCCGGATACGCCTCGCCGATCAGGCGGCGTTGGCTGCGCCGAAGTGAGGTGAGACGGCGAGAGGCCGCGTTGTGCGAACCGCGAGGTCGCGGGTGCCGGAGCGACGGCTCCGGTTTGTCGCCATTGAGGCCTGCCTTGTCAGGCATGGAAGAGCGCCCGCCTGATGGCAGCCGCATTGGTGAAGATGCGGATTCCAAGGACCACCACGACCGCGGTCGCTAATTGTGAACCGACGCCGATCTGGTCGCCCACATAGACGATCGCGGCAGCGATCAAGACATTGGAGATGAACGACACAACGAAAACCCGGTCCGTGAAGTTGCCCTCCAGGTACGCCCGGAACGCACCGAACAGGGCGTCCATCGCCGCGACGATGGCGATCGGAAGGTACGGCTGGAGCACCTGGGGAATCGATGGCTCCAACACGATGCCGAGCACGATCCCGGCGAGCAGGCCCAGCAGCGGGATCACGACGTCGCCTCCCCCGCATGACGGAGCACCATGCCAGGATCGGCTGCCAGATCGAGCTGCTTCACATCACTGATCTCGTATCTCATTTGCCGGTTCTGGGCCAAGTCATTCCACCACGCTCCTGCCGAAGACTCAACAAAGCGAGCCTGTAGCGCACGCGGATCGCCGATCGCCTCAACACGGTACGGGCGGGTGAGCGAGCGGTAGTCGACCGTAATGGCGTCGCCAGCACTTCGGATCGCCGTCAGGCTTGACAATCGGTGCCCGTTGATCGATATCGCCTCGGCGCCCGCCTCCCACAGACCGTTCGCCAACACCTGAAGATCGATGTCGAGAACCCGGTCCCGGCCGTCTGCAGTGGCCGACGGTGAGTCGTCCACCACGATCAGCACTCCGGGACCAGCTACCGGCGCGTTGCCAACCATTGGGTCAAGGGCATCGATGCGGGTTTCCAACGCACGCGCGGCATCATCATCGCCCAAAGCCGCGGCTCGCAGCGTTGCGATTTCCTGAGACAGAGACGTGACCCTCCCCTGCAGCGCGTCCTGCTCACGTTCCGCGTTCTGTACGCGATTGATCAACTCGGTTCGTTCCGACTCAAGCGCAGGTGCTGCCCGAGTGGTTTGCAGAGCCGCCACAGCGAACAGGGCGCCGATGATCATCGCCAATACGGCGAGGGTCCAGTGCCCCCGGGCCGGCTGGTGTGCTCGGGCTGCGAGGAGTGCATAGTCCGGGTCGACCGGCTGCCGAATGATCTGATTCAGCAGGTCCATGCTGGCGTCCGGCGCGTGACCCGCCGCCTCAGTGGACGTTCGGGGAGCAGAGTTTGCAGACTGCCCATGACGGGCTCTGCGCCGCGCGGAGATGAGCGTCATCCGGCTATGAAGGGTTCCCAGCCCGCTAGCGGGTCACGCTAGAGCGACTGTGGCCGTGGATAGGCGGCGTGGAGCGCAGCAACCTGACGGTCTGAAGAGCGTAGAGGCCTCCGGCGTACCAGTAGAGAGCTGTGCCCCAGATGGCGAATGCCCATCCCACTACCCACGCCAACTGATGCCATCCCTCCTCGCCGGAGCCAAGCAGTACCAAGGGGAATGCGTAGAGGAGGCTGAACGTGGCGATCTTGCCCACGAAGTGCACGGGTAGGGACGAGTACCCTCTCGTCTTGAGAACTGGTATGAGCAGCGGGACAAAGACATCTCGGGCCACCACGATCACAACCAGCCACCACGGCACGATCTCCCGCAACGCCAGTCCAGTCAAGACAGCAAGAATGTAGAGGCGATCGGCGATCGGATCGAGCATCTGTCCGATCCGGGAGGTCTGGTGCCGCGCCCGCGCCAGGTAGCCGTCCAGCCAGTCGGTGATCCCGCCCAGCGCGAGAACGAGGACGGCCAGTCCATCCGCCTTGGGGCCAACAATGAGCCACAGCACAACGGGAGCACCGGCCAGCCGCAGGAAGCTCAGCACATTCGGCAAGGTCCACACGCGATCGGTGTCGTACAGCGGAGCGCCCTTGGATGCCAGGGACGGCAGTCCTGGGGCTCCGGTCGTCGGCGATGCTTCAGGACTTTGCGAAACGCCGGCGCCCGAGATCCGCCGCTCGCTACCTGTCACGAGGCCAGCCTAGTTCTCGGCCGTCTGCCATCTCGAACGGACGTGGCTCGACAGAACGCCCGGCCAAGCGCAAGATTCGTACCGTATGTAGGCGGCGAAGCGAAAGGGCCGTGGCCACAGCATCGTTGTATAGCCGACGGTACATGCTGGCTCGGATTCGTTCCGAGTCAAGCTCGCTGGGGTTCGTTCGAAGCATCGGATCGATCACATCGAGTACATGGCTCAGGTCACTCTCTGCCCGCTCGCGCTCCCCATGTCGCAGCTCCGGCTCGAGGGCAGCGGCAGCCGCATCCAGCACAACCAGTGCTGTGGCGGGGTCGATGCCGGGCATCATGACGAGCTCCGCGGCCCGCTGAGCGCGTCCCACTAGTGCGGCATCCAGCACCGACCAGCTGCGTTCGGCACGCACAGTTGCCCGGTTGACTCGCGTGGCGAGCCAGGTAATCCGCCAGACCAGGACCACTCCAAGGATGATCATCAGGGCGAGGATCTCGAGGGTGCTCATCCGACGCCCCTCAGTGTCCGTCTCGTGGGCGCGGCGGAAAGGACCGCTCGATAGATTGCGAGGACGGTTGCGCCGACCCTCGACCAGTCGTAGCTCCGTGCCGTCCGTCGTGCCCTGCTGGCCTGAAGCGGGTCGGGGCAATCGAGCACCTCGAGCACTGCGCCGGCAAGTGCTCGATGGTCGCCCACCGCGAACACTTCGCCGAGTCGCTGCTCATCCTGCGGCGCACCGAGTACGTCGACAAACGATGGAAGATCAGAGGCCACGATCTGAACGCCGCTCGCCATCGCCTCCAGAAGCACGATGCCGAAGCTCTCGCGCGCTAGCTGCGGTGCGACGAAAACGTCGGCGGAGCGCAACAGCGCCGTTTTGGCCTCATTAGTGATGGTGCCGAGATTGCAGCACCAGGACGGCAGCGGCCGCGTTCCCTGACCGGCGACGATCACCTCGAGATTGGGTCGAGCCTGTCTGATCAGTGGCACGGCGGCCAACAGCACGTCGAGACCCTTGCGCGGCTCGTCGAGCCGACCGATGAAGATCAATCTCGGTCGCTGTGGATGGCTGGAGCGAAGCTGCCCCTTAGCGAAGTCGTCGAACCGGATCCCATTGGGAATGACCACAGCATCTCGTCCTAGATGCTGGACGACGACGTTGCGGGCCGACTCCGAAACCGCGATACCAGCGTCGATCTTCTCGATCGTTGCTCGCAGCACTCCACTGGCCAATTGCATTGATCGCGATCGTGGGGTTGCAGTGTGGAATGTGGCGACCACCGGCACGTCTGCAGCCCACAGAGCCAGCAGCGAGATGCTCGGCGTAATGGGCTCGTGGATGTGGATGAGGTCAAACTCTCCATTTCGCAGCCAGCGGCGCACGCGGGCGGCACTGAGCGGTCCGAAATTCACGCGGGCCACAGACCCGTTGTACGGGACCGGCATGGCCGTACCCGCGCTGGCAAAGTCTTCGATGTCAAGGGACGCGGTTGCGCGGCCGAGCTCGCCGGGAGCCAGCACGCACGGCCGATGACCTGTCTGGCGTAGGTAACGTGCCAGGCCTAGGACATGATTTTGCACTCCACCCGGCACGTCGAAGGAGTACGGACAAACCATCCCGATGCGCAGGGGACGGCGCAGGTCGGTCACTGAGCCTCCTCAGCCGGCTTCCGATCGGAGAAGAACGGTTGCATCATGTGCCAGTCCTCTGGCTGCCTGGCGATGGTCTCGGCAAAAAAGTCGGCGACGTCCTGCATCATCGCTGCCAGCCCATCTCTCCCCCGTCGGGGCCTGATCGGCTGTCCGATGATGATCGCCATGCCGTCGTCGGTAAATTGGCAGACGGCGGGCACCAGGGCTGCTCCAGTACGGCGCGCAACGATCGCTGGACCGGCCGGCATGGTGATGTGTTGGCCCCGCCAGGACACTGGTACTCCGTTTCCCGAAAGGTCCCGATCCGCGAGCAGACAGACGACCCGGCGGCGATGAATCGCGCCAGTGAGGGCGCTTAGGGCCCCAGGATCCCGATGGGACACCACCTCCAGGCCGAGGCCTTCTCGAAAGGCAACGAAGGCGGCGTAATCTGCATCCGCGAGTTGCTCAGCGACTGTAGTGACCGGCATGCCGGTGACACACGCCCAAGCCCCAGCGAGATCCCAATTGCCGCTGTGCGGCAGAGCGACGACAACCCCGGGTCCGGCGTGGGCGTCCCGCACTACCGGCTCGTTGATGGCGCTGACCCGACGCCTAATCTCGGTTTCGGACCAGGCCGGCAGGGCTAGTACCTCATAGAAATTTCGCAAGTAAGACTTCAGCGCAGCACGCATGAGGTCACTGTTGACCGCCGCGCCAGTAGCAAGCGCCAGATTGCGACGCAGGGTACGGACGTAGATGCCGTCGTGCCGCAACGCCACCCGGCTGGAGGCAGAGATGATCAATGCAACTAGTCGACGCGGGAGTCGAGCGGCCACTCGCCAGCCGAAGTTGTAGATCCCCCGTAGCAGCCGGTCACGCCAATGCGGCGGCGCGGATGCGGCCACCGGCTCAGGCCGACCGAGCATTCGCTGCCTTGGCCTGCTTGCGAACC
>JBKOUS010000248.1:0-6891 GCA_046723505.1 Actinomycetota bacterium | reverse complement strand
AGCGTCCTCGGCTGCCGGGCCGCCTCACCGAGCTGTTGGATGCCGGCCGCAAGACCGCCGACGATGTCGCCGCCGGCGAACGAGGTCTGCATGGCCGCGGCCGCCAGGCGACATTCAAGATCGCCGAGCACTCGGCGGGTTGCAATGCCTGTGACGATCTCCAGCTTGTGGAACTCCGGATCACACATCACCAAGACTGAGTGATCAGGATCGGCGAGCGCCCGATGCAGCCGTTCTGCGTACGCGCGTGAATCCTCCTCCGAGACACCGACTAAGACCGAGAATTTCAGGCCGGAGGCTGTCTCGGCGTTCCGGACGGCACGGGTGAGCCATTCGCGTTGGCTCGGGGTGAACGAATCACCAGCGGGCACCCGCGCCACCCACGTGCTCGCCAGTGTCGTCGCCCTCGACATCACCATCACTTGCAGACGCATGCTCAGCATCACGTGCGAGAGCCGGCTCAGCATCACCTGCCGAGACCTCGTCGCCAGCTTCGGAACCCGGGTTCTCGCTGGATGCCTCGAGTACGCCTCTCTGCTGCTCACCGACCCACAGGGGGTCGCTGGCCTGAATGACGTCCTCGCGCCCGGCACGGGCCCTGGCGCCGATTTCGATGATGGCGATCACGATGATGGCGATCAAGAGAGGAATCCCGACGAGCAAGCCGAGAGCCTGCAAGGGCGAAGGGTTCTCGACCTGTGGCCACCCCGAGAGCGTTTCCAGAGGCACTAGCATGCTCAGGAGTTCGTTCACGGCCCTACGCTATCGCCCCGAGGCGGTTCCGCGGAGGCTGCAAGGCGCCCGAGAGGAGGATTGTTGTCAGGTACCGGCGCGCCACGGGCTAGGCCAGAGGATTCGACGCCTGGCGTCGGAGTCGGTTCGACAGGGTCTCGGGTGGTCCTGGACGCTGATCAGATCGCCCGTGCCTGTGCTCGGATGGCCCACCAGATTCTCGAGTCAAACCGCGGTGCCGAGGGCCTGGTGCTGATGGGGATTCCCACCCGCGGTGTCGTGTTGGCTCATCGCCTCGCGGCGGTGATGGACGAAGTGGAAGGCGTCAGGGTTCCGGTGGGCGCGCTGGATGTGACCATGTACCGCGACGATCTACGGCGCCACCCAACCCGGGCCGTCGGGCACACCCACTTACCAGTCGAGGTGGATGACAGCACCGTGGTGCTGGTCGACGACGTGCTTTACTCCGGACGTACGGTGCGAGCTGCGCTGGACGCCCTCGGTGATCTTGGTCGACCCCGCGCCGTTCGGCTGGCGGCGCTGGTGGATCGAGGTCACCGCGAACTGCCGATCCGAGCTGATCATGTCGGCTCCTATATTCCAACTCGGGCAGGCGAGCACGTCAGCGTAAGACTGGCTGAGATCGACGGGGTAAACGAGGTCAGCATCGAACTCAGCATCGAACAGGGCAGCGATCCAGGTCGCGGGGAGGCCTGATGCGCCATTTGCTGTCTGCCGCTGATCTTGATCGGACTCAGACCACCGAGATCTTGGACCTCGCCGAGGAGATGTCACTGGTACAGGGACGCCCGGTCAAGAAGCTGCCGGCGCTCCGGGGCCGTACCGTGGTCAACCTCTTCTTCGAGGACTCCACCCGAACCCGATCCTCATTCGAAATCGCCGGTAAGTGGCTGTCGGCGGACGTGATCAACATCAGCGCCAAGGGTTCGTCGGTGTCGAAGGGTGAATCACTGCGCGACACGGTGCTCACTGTCGCAGCGATGGGCGTCGATGCACTGGTCATTCGGCATCACGCGTCGGGCGCACCCTGGCAGGCATCGCGCTGGATCGACGCACATGTGCTCAATGCGGGTGACGGAACCCACGAACATCCAACGCAGGCATTGCTGGATGCCTTCACGATCCGGCGGCACTTTCGGAGCTCGGCTCCTGATCTGATGAGCTTCGATGGCAAGACCGTGGCGATCGTCGGGGACATCACCCACTCCCGAGTCGCACGGAGCAACGTCTTGCTGCTCACCATGCTCGGGGCACAGGTGATCCTCGTTGCACCACCGACGCTACTGCCGGCGGGAATCGACAGCTGGCCGGTACTCGTATGTACCAACCTCGACGAGGTACTGCCTCAAGCCGACATCGTGATGATGCTCCGTGTGCAACGCGAACGCATGTCAGGCGGGTATTTCCCGACTCCCCGCGAGTACACGATCGGCTACGGCCTGACCCGTCCCAGGCTCGAGGCGATGAAGCCAGGGGCCGCGATCTGCCATCCGGGTCCGATGAACCGTGGCCTGGAAATCTCGGCAGACGCCGCAGACGCCGCCAACTCCTTGATCTTGGACCAGGTTGCGGCCGGGGTGTCAGTACGGATGAGCGTGCTGTATGAGCTGCTGGGAGGCGCTGAGTGACGGACCTGCTGATCCGCGGGGCCGACCTCGTTGGCCGTGGGCGCTCAGACCTGCTGATCCGGAATGGCCGGTTCGTGGATCCTGGCGACGCGGGAGCCGACATAGACCAGGTGGATGCAGATGGGCTGATCGCGTTGCCTGGCCTGGTCGACCTGCACACCCATCTCCGTGAACCTGGTCGAGAAGACGCTGAGACGGTGCAGTCGGGCACGCTTGCCGCCGCGCGCGGCGGGTTCACCGCGGTGCTCGCTATGGCCAACACGACTCCAGTGACGGACACCGCAGAGGCCGCCGAGCATGTTGCGGCACTGGGCGCCCGCGACGGTTATACGCAAGTGGTGCCGGTGGGAGCTGTGAGCAAGGGACTGGACGGAGTCGAGCTGGCCGAGCTCGGACTGATGGCCCGGTCCAGGGCCCGGGTACGGGTGTTTTCCGATGATGGTCACTGCGTGTCGGACGCACGCCTGATGCGGCGGGCGCTGGAGTACGTCCGCGCCTTTGACGGGGTCGTCGCTCAGCATGCGCAGGATCCTCAGCTTGCCGGAGTCTCGGCTTGCTGCCATGAGGGTGAGATCTCCGGCAAGCTCGGACTGCCGGGATGGCCGGCGGCGGCCGAGGCCAGTGTGGTTGCCCGAGACGTGCAGATCGCGGCGCTCACCCGATCCCGGCTGCACATTTGCCATGTATCCTGCGCCGAGACTGTCGAGGTGATCAGGTGGGCCAAGCAGCGTGACATCAACGTCACAGCGGAGGTCGCGCCTCATCACCTCATGCTGACCACGAATGAAGTGCTCAGCTACGACCCGACATACAAGGTGAATCCGCCATTGCGGCCCCTCGAAGACGTCGAGGCCGTACGGGAGGCGCTATCCGACGGGACTATCGATGCGGTAGCAACCGACCACGCGCCACACGCACGGCACGACAAGGAACACGCGTTCGCTGAGGCGGCGTTCGGGATGCTCGGTCTGGAGACCGCTCTCGCCGCGGTTGTGGAGACCATGATCAACCCTGGCCTGCTGAGCTGGTCCGAGCTGGCGAACCGGATGTCGTTCATGCCAGCACATATTGCGCGGCTTACCGATCAAGGACGTCCCTTGGCCGTAGATGAGCCGGCGAATGTCATCCTGGTCGATCCCGCCGCCCGGCGGGTGGTTGACCGCAACGACTCAGCGTCGCTCTCCCGCAACAATCCCTGGCATGGCCGCGAGCTGCCCGACCCGGTC
Organism: Actinomycetota bacterium; assembly: GCA_046723505.1. Classification (GTDB taxonomy): domain Bacteria; phylum Actinomycetota; class Actinomycetes; order Propionibacteriales; family Propionibacteriaceae; genus Microlunatus. The sequence continues at coordinate 3,284 of JBKOUS010000248.1, read as the reverse complement.
GTCGCCACCGTCTGGGCGGGCCGGGTCACGTACCAGAAGGAACGCTGACTCGCGGAACCCGGATCGCGCGCCGCTAGGCTGAGGCCCATGCCGGAGTGGTTACCTGACAATCTCGCCGAACTGGTGTTGTTCAGGCCGCTTCGCATCGTGCTCTTGATTGTTGCTGCGTTTGTGCTGCGGCGGGTTCTCCATCGCATGATCAATCGGTCAGTGCGACGCGCGATCGACAAGCCCCTCAGCGCGCGCAATGAGATGACACAGAAGCTGATCAGCGTCACTACAGCGTCCGCAGAGCGTCGCAAGCAACGCCTCTCGGCGCTCGGCTCACTGGCTCAGAGCACGGTGACATTCGTGATCTTCGCCGTTGTCATACTGATGATCTTGGCCGAGCTGGGCTACAACATCACTACGATCCTCGCGGGCACGACGGTCATCGCCGTCACCGTAGCCTTCGGCCTGCAGAGCATTGTGAAGGACCTTGTCTCGGGCGTCTTCATGCTGGTCGAGGATCAGCTCGGCGTAGGTGACTACGTGGACATGGCCTTGGCCTCTGGCGTGGTAGAGGCCATTGGGTTGCGGGTCACGGAATTGCGCGGTAAGGACGGCACAGTCTGGTACGTCCGAAACGGCGAGGTCCTTCGGGTCGGTAACTTCAGCCAAGGCGGCCCCGGGGAGCCGCCGGCCGAAGCGGAACCCGCACCGGAACCCGAACGATCTTCGTGACTTACTCGGCGAGTGACGCCTCGAGCGCGATGGTGGTACCGGTGATGACCTTGGAGACAGGACAGTTCGCCCTGGCGTCCTCGGCTGCCGCCTGGAACTGCTCTGCCGTAATGCCCGGCACCACGCCAGTCACGGTCAGCTTGATGCCGGTGATGTTTGGAGGATCGAAGCTGACATCGGCTCGCGTATCGAGCGAGGTGGGCGGATTGCCGCCCGTGCTGAGGCCATGTGCCAGAGCCATCGAGAAGCATGTGGAGTGAGCGGCGGCGATCAACTCCTCGGGGCTGGTATGGCCGTCCGGTTGCTCGGCACGTGTAGCCCAGGTGACCTCGAAATGGCCGAGGCCGGACGAAACGAGCTCAACCTCCCCCTGGCCATCCATCAGGGATCCCTCCCAGTGGGCTTCCGCGGTCCGAACTGTTGCCATGAATGACTCCTCCCCGATGGGTATGCATTGGCGTACCGGTCTCATCCTGCCAGTCGATCGATCGTGTGATGGAGAATGGTCCAGATGTCCGAGCATGCACCTCTGCAAACCTTCTATGACGCCATCGGTGGCCATGAGACCTTCGTGGCACTCCTTAAGCGGTTTTATGAGGGGGTCGCCTCTGACCCACCGCTCCGCGCCTTGTATCCCGAGCCGGATCTTGCTTCGGCCGAAGAACGGCTTCGGCTGTTTCTGGAGCAGTACTGGGGAGGTCCGAGCACCTATAGCGAGCGGCGTGGGCATCCGCGGCTGCGGATGCGCCACGCTCCCTTTGCTGTGACCCCGGCGATGCGGGACCGCTGGCTGAAGCACATGCGGGAAGCGATCGACTCAATCGAGCTCTCGCCACAACAGGAGCAGGAGTTGTGGACCTACATGGAGCGCGCCGCGTACTCCATGGTGAACACCTTCGATGAACACCCAGGCACCATGCCAGGCCTGCGGCTGTAGGCCGCGCCAGTGCATTCAACGACTCGAACTGATCATGGACCACGCGTCTAATGCCGACCGTTGATCGGCTGTCAACGGCGACTCACCGACAACGACGGTCCGTGCAGTAGCGAAGACCGTTTTCGGTGCTGGGTCACGGATCTCAGCAGCCAGTGTGAAGGAACGACTTCCGAGCGCAACGACAGCCGTGCCAACTTCGTACTGCTCGGTGCGGAAGTCGATCGGCTTCAGGTACTCCAAGTCCTGGCGGACAACCATCCAGACTGCTTCAGGCTCCCAGCCGACAGTGCTGGTGAGGTGGATCCTGGCCTCCTGGATGTAGTCGTAGTACTTCACATTGTTGACATGGCCGTATGAGTCGAGGTCGGACCAGCGCACCGTGAGCGGATAACGATGGTCATTTCTCAACACCCCGACCCTGGGCAGCGGGCGCAGCGGCTCGTCCGGAGCCAAGGCTCGCCCGAGCAGGTCACGCTCCTCAGCAGTTAGCCGCCGCAAGGCATTGCGTGCCAGGTCAAACGGCGCTATACCCGTCCGCGCCCGAGCAGCCAGTTTGTCGCCGTCGTAAAGCTCGTAGCCGATGGTGAACCGGCTGCCGCCGATGGCATCCACCCAGAGATTGATGATCAGTGGACGTTCGCTGAAGATGATGGGTCTGAGGTATTCCAACTGGTGGCTCACCACGAGAGTGCCGGAGTCGAGCATCTGATGCAGCGCCCGAGGCCCCGAGAGCAGGAAGCCGACCCGAGCGTCCTGCAGGTAGTCCACGAATGCCGCATTATTCACATGGCCCTGGGCGTCCATGTCGCCCCAGCGCATCGGGCAACTGTGTGTGTACGGGCTCACGGTGCTCGATCCTGTCAGAAGCCCGATCTGCCTGCTCACTGTCCAATACAGTCGCATTCATGACAGTCGCCATCGTCACCGGTGCGGCACGCGGCATCGGCGCCGCAATCGCGCGTCGACTCGCCGCCGATGGCATGGCGGTTAGCGTTGTTGATCTTGACGCGCAGGGCGGTGCGCGCACTGCGAGCGCGATCACCGAAGATGGCGGCAGCGCGGTGGCCATCGGCGCCGACGTTGCCGACGAGAAGGCTGCAGCAAACGCCGTGCAGCAGACTGCTACCGAGCTGGGACCGGTCACCGTGTTGATCAACAGCGCGGGCATTATCCGAGATAACTTGATCTTCAAGATGAGCATCGATGACTGGGATGCAGTGATGGATGTTCATCTACGAGGTGCTTTCTTGATGACTCGGGCAGCTCAGGCCCACATGACACAGGCGAAATGGGGTCGCATCGTCAACCTTTCCTCAACCTCAGCGCTCGGCAACCGGGGCCAGGTCAATTACGCCGCAGCCAAAGCCGGCCTGGTCGGCTTCACCAAGACTCTGGCACTCGAGCTGGGCAAGTTCGGTGTGACGGCAAACGCGATCGCACCAGGATTCATCGAGACGGAGATGACCCAGGCATCGGCCGCCCGCCAGGGCATCGACTTCGAGGACTGGAAGCTGGCGGCAGCAAGAGACATCCCCGCCGGTCGCATCGGCCAGCCAGAGGATGTCGCTGCGGTCGCGAGCTTCCTGTGCCGGCCAGAAGCGAGCTACGTCTCCGGTCAGGTCAT
>JBKOUS010000242.1:0-23975 GCA_046723505.1 Actinomycetota bacterium | reverse complement strand
CCCAGGCGTGCCGCATGCGGCGCAGCGGCCCGCCGAAATACGGCGGATGTTCGTCCATGAACGGGTGCGAGGACACGGGCTTGCCCGAACTGTGTTGGCCGCCCTAGAAGCGAGCGCAGCAGCCGCCGGCGCTGATTGGATGCTGCTAGAGACTGGCCGCCCGCAGGTTGCCGCGGTTGCCCTCTATCGGTCGAGCGGGTACGTCGATGTCGAGCGGTTCGGGTATTACGCGGCATCCGAGCAAGCGTTGAACTTAGGCCGCCGGCTGCCGTGACCGGCGCGCTGTCAGCCAGCTGGACCGGTTCACGAGCGCCAACTCACCCTGTCCCGCGGCGGCAGCGAGATCACGGTCGAGGGGTGGCCAGTGGAAGGTTCAGCTGTCTAGATGCAATCGGGGCTGGCGTTGGCAGGCGCAGGATGCTCGTTATGCGGCTTGCTCCTCCAACAGAGCATCAACGAAGACCTCCGCGTCAAACGGTGCAAGATCATCTGCACCTTCGCCGAGGCCCACGAGCTTGACAGGAACGCCCAACTCTCGCTGCACCTGGACCACGATGCCGCCTTTGGCCGAGCCGTCCAGTTTGGTGAGCACGATGCCGGTCACATCGACCACCTCGGCAAAGATCCGAGCCTGGGTGAGCCCGTTCTGCCCGGTCGTGGCATCCAGTACCAGGAGCACCTCACCGACTGGTGCCTGGCGTTCGATGACCCGCTTCACCTTGCCTAGCTCATCCATCAGCCCGACCTTGGTGTGTAGCCGGCCCGCTGTGTCGATCAGTACCACGTCAACCTCTTGCTCGATGCCGGCTTTGACAGCCTCGAAAGCAACGCTGGCTGGGTCCGCCCCCTCCGCGCCTCGCACAGTCGGCACTCCCACTCGGCTCCCCCAGGTCTCGAGCTGGTCCGCCGCGGCTGCCCGGAAAGTGTCAGCAGCCCCTAAGAGCACATCCTTGTCCTCGGCTACCAGCACCCGGGCAAGCTTGCCCACGGTCGTGGTCTTGCCGGTGCCGTTCACTCCGACCACCATGACGACCGCGGGCTGCTCAAGCCGGTCCGCATTGAGACTGCGGTCCATGGTCGGATCGACCAGCTTGATCAACTCGGCTCGCAGAATGGCCTTTGCCTTTCCCGGCTCCGAAATCCCCTCGACCCGGAGTTTGCTACGCAACGACTCCACAAGCTCAGTCGCCGGGGCGACGCCAAGGTCAGATGTGATCAGGGTCTCCTCGAACTCCTCCCACGTGTCCTCGTCGATACGATCACGGGTGATCAACAGCAGCAGGCCGCGGCTAAGCGTGTTGTTAGAGCCCGCCAGCCGACGGCGCAGGCGTACTAGTCGACTCTCCGGAGCTTCGGGGCGCTCGAGCTCGGGGGCCTCCGGCGCAAGCTCGATGTCAGGAACTTCAACTTCGGGCGGCCTGGCTCGAACGTCAACCTGCGTTGCGGAGGGCTCATCGCCGGAGTCCTCGGCCGGCTTCTCCCATCCACGCGGTGCCTTCTCGAGGCTGGGCGGCGGTTCACCGGTACGCAGCGCTCGGCGGCGGCCGACGGCGAGGAAGCCAACGAGAAGGGTAGCTGCCAGCAGAATGACGCCGACGACCAACCACAAAGTTGTCGCATCCACCGGCTCATCCTAGGCGAGGACGGGCCGGTGGCCTCGGCTCAACGACCGCGGGTGGACTCGATCAGCTTGATGAAGCGCGCGGGAGGTTCTCCGTCACCATTGAGATGCTCGGCCGCGCGGGCCGCCCGGTCGGCCAGTCGCGGTGCGCGCTGCTTCCCGCGTCCCTCCATTCCGAGCAGGACCAGGCCTACGGTGCAGGCTGCCACGACCAAGATCACAATCATTGCGACGACGATGGAGGTCACAAACACCCCTTTCGGACAGTCAATGTCGAGCGGAACGGGGAAGGAACTGTCTTACGGGCCGTACAACCGCAACTGCGATGCAGGCGGTGCCGGTGGAACAGCTCTCGGGCTCATAGTCTGCCAAGCCAAGATCACGGTGTCTCTATCGAAACGCAGATTCTTGCTCTCGATTTCATCACAACCTGGGATTGCACTCTGACAGGTAGCCCGCCAGATTAGCCCCCTTCGTCGCTCGCGAGCAAACGCCCAGGCGACGGCGGACCTCCCCCGCGTACTCCTGCAGTCGGCGAAGCGGGATGCCTGCCATAGAGCAGTTCAGGCGACGGACTCGGTCTCACGAAGCCGTGAGGAGATCACCGTTGAGACTCCATCGCCCCGCATGCTGATCCCATACAGGGCGTCCGCGATCTCCATCGTCCGCTTCTGGTGAGTGATTACCAGTAATTGGCTTGTTGCCCGCAGCTCCTCGTAGATCTCCAGCAGCCGGCCGAGATTGGTGTCGTCGAGAGCGGCCTCGACCTCGTCAAGAATGTAGAAAGGGCTAGGCCGTGCGATGAAGAGCGAGATCAGGAAGCAGACAGCCACCAGGGCGCGCTCGCCACCGGACAACAACGAGAGCCGCCTGATCTTTTTCCCCGGCGGCCGGGCCTCGACATCGACCCCAGTGGTCAGCCAGTTGCCGGGTTCGGTGAGGATCAGCCTGCCTTCCCCGCCGGGGAAGAGTCGTGCGAACACACCCTCGAACGCGGACGCAATGTCGGCGTACGCGTCGGCGAAGACTCGCTCCACCCTGTTGTCTACCTCGACGATGATTTCGAGGAGATCGCGGCGGGTCTTCCTCAGGTCCTCCAGCTGTGTGGAGAGGAATTTGTGTCGGGCTTCTAGAGCGTCGTACTCCTCCAGAGCGAGCGGATTGACCCGGCCAAGCAGGCTGAGCTCACGTTCAGCGGTCCGCAGCCGCTTCTCTTGCAAGACGCGGACGTACGACACCGGCTCGGGTTGATCGTCCTCGCCGGCGAGGGGGGTACCGTCCTCTCGAGTGAGCACCGGCACCGCCTTGTTAGGTCCATATTCGGCCAGCAGATCCGCAGCTTCGAGCCCGAGCTCAACCCTGGCCCGCTCTACCAGCGCCTCTACCCTCATTTGCTGCTCAGCCCGGGCGAGTTCATCTCGATGGGCGGCGTCAACCAAGGATTCGAAGTCGCGCGTCAGTGAGCGTGCGGATGCGCGCGCCGCACTGAGCGCGGCTTCGGCGTCGGTACGCATGATCTCCGCCTGTGAGCGTTCGCGGGCCGACAACGCCAGGGAGCGTTCCACAAGGTCGGCCAAGAAAGTTCCCCCGGCGTGAACAGCGGCAGCGGTGTGTGCCTCTCGCGCCAACCGCTCGCGGCGAGCAATCTCACGGAGGCGCGCCCGGCGTTCGCCCTCAGCAGCGCGGCGCAGTGCATCGGCTCGACCAGCGAGAGCGCGTGCGCGCTCCTCTAGAGTCCGCAGCGCCAGGCGAGCATCCATCTCCGCGCTCCGGGCGAGCCTTGCCTGCTCCGCCAACCGGTCACGTTCCGCGTGGTCCGGTTCCAGGTCATCCACGGTCTGCGCAGCAAGCTCCAGCCGGTACTCGAGGTCGGCGAGCCCGACGACGTTGCGGTCCCGCGCCTCTTCGGCGTTCGCAACGGCTTGGCGCAGCCGCTCGGCTTCCTCGAACGCCGAGCGAGCGGTCGAGCTGAGTTGGCCGAGCTCCTCAGCCAGCGCCGCCATGGCGGCGTCGGACTCATGCAGCCGAGCCAGCGTGACCTCGACGGTGGCGCTGGCCTGACGATGCTGCTCTCCCAGCTGGTTCTGAGTGAAGCGTAGCCGCTCGCACGCGTGACTTGCGTCGGTCAGTCGCCGCTTCGCGTCGTCGATCGCGGATTGCACTTCGATCAGCGTTGGGTTCGCCGACGATCCACCGGCGGCGAAATGAGCGCTGAGAACGTCCCCCTCGCAGGTGACGGCTACGACATCGGGCAGCTGAGCAATCAGGCTCTGAGCTGCGGGCAGATCCTCGACTATCGCAACCTTGCGCAGTACCCGCTGCACCGATGCGCTGAGTTGATCAGGAACCTCGACCAGCCCCAATGCGTACTGTGCACCCGGAGGAAGCGCTGGCCAGGCGTCGGTCCGCTCGCTCTCGACTCCTCCCCCAAGCAACAGTCCGGCCCGTCCCAGATCCTCTACCTTGAGATGGTCGAGCGCAGCCATCGCGGCATCTAGACCGGTTACAGCCACCGCGTCGGCTGCGGCCCCGAAGGCCGCTGCAATCGCCGTCTGGTACGGGGACTGGACCCGGATCAGCGTGGCGACTGACCCCAGCAGCCCGTTCAACCGGTCCGTAGCGGCCAGCAAAGCCGAGGTGGCGTCCTTGCCGCTGAGCCCCACGCGCAGTGCATCCACACGCGCCGCGAGGGCTGCCCGCTCCTGGGTAGCGACCTGCTCCTGTCGTCGCAGCTCGGCCCGCTGCTTCTCGATCCCGTCCAGCACTTCGAGAGCCGCTTCGTGGTCCGCATCCAGGCCGAACTCACCCGCGTCGAGACCTGCCACCCTTGTCTCCAGTGCGGTGAACGCCCGGGAGGCTCGTTCGGCCCGTTCGCCAGCCTGCCGCTGGGCAGTGGTTAGCCGGCTAATCTCGGCCGCCGCTGCTTCGCCACGACTGCGCAGGGAGTTGACCTCGCCGTTGAGCCTGGCAAGTCCTTCGCGCCGGTCAGCAGCGGCACGGATGAGCGCCGCCAGCCGGTTCTCCTCTGCGCGCTCAGCATCCTCGCAAGCACTTCGGCGGATCGTGGCAGCCTGCAACGCCGCCGCTTTCTCCTCAAGCTGGCTGGACAGCTCCTTCTCCTGAGCAGCGACCCGCGCAGCTTCACGGTCCAGTTCGTCCGGGTCGCGCGCCACGAGCAGCTCTCCCGGTTCGTCCTCAGCCTGTCGCATTCGCTCCCGCGCAATGGAGAGTGTGGACGCGACACGCTCTCGTAGAGCGGCGAGCGAATACCAGGTCTCTTGGGCGGCCGCCAGCCTCGGTACGCCTTCCCGTACGGCTTCTTCGGCGGCCAACTCCGCCACCCGCGCGGAATCGAGCGCTTGCTCGAGAGCTCGACGGCGCTCGTTCATTGCTTGCTCATCCGCAAGCTCCGACTGCAGTGCCCGGGTGGCCTGGAGCAAGTCATCGGCTAACAGCCGCGCCTTGGCATCGCGCGCCTCGGCCTGGATGATGGCCGCCTTCCTCGCCACTTCGGCCTGCCGGCCGAGCGGTTTGAGCTGCCGTCGGATCTCCTCGATCAAGTCCGAGAGACGGTTGAGATTGGCTTCGCATGCCTCCAGCTTGCGGACGGCCTTCTCCTTGCGCTTCCGGTGCTTGAGCACTCCTGCTGCTTCTTCGATGAAGCCACGGCGACCCTCCGGGGAAGCCTGCAAGATCGAGTCGAGCTGTCCTTGACCGACTATGACGTGCATCTCCCGGCCGATTCCGGAGTCGTTCAGCAGCTCGTGGATGTCGAGTAGCCGTGCCGTGTTGCCGTTGATTGCGTACTCCGACCCCCCATTGCGGAACATCGTTCGAGAGATAGTGACCTCGGAGTAATCGATGGGTAGGGCGCCGTCGGAATTGTCGATGGTGAGTACGACCTCGGCGCGGCCGAGCGGAGCCCGTCCGGAGGTGCCGGCGAAGATGACATCCTCCATCTTTCCGCCGCGTAACGACTTAGCTCCCTGCTCACCCATCACCCAGCTGAGAGCATCCACCACGTTGGACTTGCCGGAGCCGTTGGGACCGACAACGCAGGTGATGCCAGGTTCAAAGTTGAGGGTCGTCGCCGACGCGAAGGACTTGAATCCGCGCAAGGTCAGGCTCTTGAGGTACAACGTCCCACCTCTCGACGGTGTGAGCTCAGGCGAAGATCCGGCTGCAGCAGGCGACCTGCCTTCGCACTGCGAGCGTCGGTTGCGCGAACAGTGCCCACCGACTGTAACTGACAGACGTCGAGACTACGGGTAAGTCGCAGGGCGGGTCCTCGATCGCAGGCGGGCCGACCATCAGACGCCGGCGGTCGGATGCCCGCTCTCGACCGTCTCGTCCTCGCTCGCGTCGACGTTGCGCTTGCCACGCACGGCGGAGAAAGTCCAGAACTTGTTCAGGAGGAATGACAGTGGGGTGACGATCGCGATTGTGATCAGTTGCGCCCAGTAGAAGCGAGTACGGAAGCCGGTGGAGTCGTCGAAGAAGGTCGGTGAAAGCGCGAAGACCGAATCGGGATGCATCAGCAGGGTGAGAATACCGAGACCAATGATCTGGGCCAGGATGCCGACGGTGAGGAAGGGGAAGTACTCGCGGAACCAGCCGGCGTGTTTTGCACTACGAAAGGTCCACAGCCGGTTGAGCTGGAAGTTCCACAAGTTGGCGACTAGGAACGCGATCGTCGAGTAGACGTGATACCAGCGGACATTGAACTCGGTGAACGGCAAATCGAAGAAGATGCCATCTTCGTCGGGACCGATTTTCTTGCACATGATCGCGACGAACAGGTTGACGAAAACGCCAGATGCGCCAACGAGGCCGAACCGGAAGAGTTGCTCCCAGTTGTGCCTATGGCGTACTAACAGGTAGTGCTTCAGGCGTTCCACGACCGTTAGACAATACCCACCTTGTTTGTGTTCGCTCGCGGATCGCACGCTTCATGGCCCTGTCTTCCTCGCGCTCTCGCAGGTGATGACTCGTCAGACCAGGGCATTTGATTGGTACATCACCTGCTCATTCGCTCGTCCAGACAGCGCCGCGCGCGATTACCCGACGCTCGCGAACAAGCATCGCGCGATCTACCGACGGTCGCAGCGATGCCTCTCCGTTGACCCAGACACCGGCCATCGGGGCAGCTAGGTCCGACGTGGTGCTCGTTGGCATCGCGGACATCGATACGAGGAACGGTTCATGAATGGCTCCCGCCGGATCGGAGTCCCGCAGCGAGGGCAAGGCTGGCCTTCGCGTCCGTAGACCGCGAGCGAGCGGTCGAAGTAGCCGCTCGATCCGTTGATGTCGACGTAGAGGGTGTCGAAGGAGGTGCCGCCATCGGTCAACGCGCTGCTCATCACCGTCGCCGCCGCGGAAATCACGGCGGTGGCCCGGGCCCGCGACATCGTGCTCGTGGGGCGTGCGTAGTGCATTCGAGCCGCCCACAACGCCTCATCTGCGTAGATGTTGCCGATGCCTGACACCAGCTGCTGATCCAGTAGTGCCCTCTTTATAGCGATATTCCGCCGCCGCAAGCGGGCGACTGCGTCGGCCAGATCGAACTCGGGATCGAACGGGTCGCGGCCGATGTGCGCGATCTCGGGCGGCAGCTCGGCACCGCCGGGCGAGAGCGAAAGACCACCGAACATGCGTTGATCGATGAACCGCAGGCCAGGCTCGCCGTCAGCGAAGGTGAAGATGATTCGGGTGTTGGGCACCAGCGGCGCGTCAGCATCAGCGAGCCGAAACTGCCCACTCATGCCCAAATGAGCCAAGATTGCGTCACCGTCGGTGAAGGGCAACCAGAGGTACTTGCCGCGCCGTCGGGGCTCCGCAAATGTGCGCCCTTTTGTCTGCAGCTCGAAATCAGCCGGCCCTGTCAAATGACGCCGGACTGGCCGCGGATGGAGGACGCGTACATGAGCGATCTGGCGGCCGGTAATGCTGCTCGCAAGACCGCGCCGAACCACCTCGACCTCAGGAAGTTCAGGCACCGATCGCGCACCGGCGTGCTGATGATGAGCGAGCGGACATGCTCTTCGTCCTCGAGCGACGACGAAGTAGGCGGACTCCAAAGCGCAATCGCAGCGAGCGGAGCGAGCAATCAAACCCCGGATCGCGTGCCGCCGGCCTGAGGATGAGCGAGCGGACATGCTCTTCGTCCTCGAGCGACGACGAAGTAGGCGGACTCCAAAGCGCGATCCGCCGCGAGCGGAGCGAGCAATCGGACATGGCAGGTTCAGCGAGGAGGGATCGGGCCGGAGCCGCGGCTGCCTTTCAGCGCGGCGAATGCAAGGGCAGCTGCGTTTTGCTCGGCTTCCTTCTTGTTGCGGCCGACTCCAGGTCCATAGCTCTGATCGTCGATTTTGACCGTGGCCTGGAAAGTCTTGGCATGGTCGGGTCCGGACTCGACTACGTCGTAGACCGGTACGCCGAGGCCGGACATCGAGGCGATTTCCTGGAGGCTGGTCTTCCAGTCCAGGCCCGCACCGCGGGTCGCCACCTCCGCCATCAAGGGGTCGAACAGATGGTGCACGAGTCCCCGTGCGGCAGCGATGCCGTGCTGGAGAAAGACAGCACCGATCACTGCCTCCATGGTGTCGGCAAGGATGGAGGACTTATCCCGGCCGCCGGTGCTCTCTTCGCCGCGACCCAGGTGGATCACCGCACCCAGGTCGAGGTGCCGGGCAATATCGGCCAGAGCTCTGGAATTGACCACCGCGGCACGCAGCTTGGCGAGTTGGCCCTCCGACAGGTCTGGGTAGGTGACGAACAGGTGCTCGGTCACGATCAGACCGAGCACGGAGTCACCAAGGAACTCCAGCCGCTCGTTGGTAGGCAGTCCACCTTGCTCGTAGGCGTAGGAGCGGTGTGTCAGCGCGCGGTCGAGCAGCTCAGGATCAACACTCATCCCGAGCTCGGTGAGCAGTTCTCCGGCAGGCAGGCGAATAGCAGTCGCCTCCGTGTGCATCAGGATGAGAGAACCTGTCGACGGGCTCCGCGAGGCCCGTACTGCCCGCACGACGGACATGCCACATGTGGCAGGTGCTTCTCTCGGCAAGCCGGGTTCGCACATGTCACCAACGCGGGCACGGACGCCTTCCACTGGGAACGGCGGTGTCGCGTGTTGCTTCGCGACATTCGCCTCTTCGGAACCGCCACGACTTCACTCCTCGTTCCTCCGGGCGCTTTTGCCCGGAAATTTCGCTGCCTGTGGGGCAGTTTGTAAAACATCGTAAGATTTGCCGCCTCCACCCTCAAGACCGCGGAGTACGTCCCACCGCCGATCGAGACGCGCCTCGTGGCGGTGGCCCGGATCGTCGTTGAGATTGGCGCCACACTCGACGCACAACCCCGAGCAGTCATCCCGGCACAAGGGTTGGATTGGCAAATCAAGCACCACCTCGTCACGAAGCAGCGGCTCGAGGTCGATGAGGTCGCCCACCAGCCGGCTAGCGAGGTCATCGTCCGGCTCGACTCCTGGGTAGACGTACAGCTCTTGGATGGCCACCTCCAACTCATCGGAGACGTCACCAAGGCAGCGCACGCACTCCCCATGGATCTCGACCGTGGCGCTGCCGCTCACAAGCACTCCCTCGACCACCGACTCAAGCCGAAGATCGAGCTCGATCGGCGATCCCAGTGGTACGCCGATCACGCCGATTCCCAGGTCCGCAGGAGCCTCGACCGATGTTTGAACCACCTTCATTGCGCCCGCACGACGGCCCAGTTCGTGGGTGTCGAGGACTAAACCCGAGCGGGGGTTCAGCGGGCGATGCGGCGAACTCATCGCAATCCTTCCAAGCCGAGCGGCCCCGCTCTTCGTCGTGACCGACGCCCAAACCCTACCGGCGGGTAGGTCGAGGAGCCAAACTGTCGCTGCGAGCGTTGGTAGGCGCCCGCTGGGGATCCGGTTCCCCGCATGAATCGAGAGGCGGAACGTTCGCTGCGTGGCGGACTATTCCGCGAATGTGCGCTTGTCCAGCCTGGGCAACTCGCCCGTATCCAAGCCGCTGCGCTCCGCAAGCCGGGCGCGGGCGGTTCGGACTTGGCTCGCCGTCTTGTGCAGCACGGACTCAAAACTGGCCATCCGCGCGTCGATGAACTCATCGGTCTCCCGACGCAGAGCCGCCGCCTCATGATCGGCCTCGGAGCGCATCTCCGCAGCGATCTGCTCGGCCAGCCGGATTACCTCGCTGTGCTGCGCGAGATTGGCGGCGTGGTCTCGCGCCTCGGCCAGAATCCGGCCCGCCTCGGCTTCGCCTTCGGCGATCTTGTATGCCGCCTGGTCGATGACCCGTTGTGCATCGGCGATCTCCTCCGGCAGGTTCTCGATCACATCGTCGATTGCCGCGATGACTTCCCCTCGATTGATGACGCAGGATGCCGACATCGGCATCGCCCGCGCGTTGAGAATCAGCTCACGCAGATACGCGAGCTTCTCCTCAGCCGTTCCTCGCCCAACCATGGACGTTCCTGCCCCCAAAGCCACCACGTCGTCCCCTTTCCGAGTGTGCTTTGCTCCCTAGTGTCGCGCAGATGGACCTCGTCTCACACATCCATTGCCGCTCCCGTATTCCGAGACGCAACCTTGGCCGTCGTTCGCGCTGCGATTTTGGCTGGAAGGAATGCTGTGACATCACCACCCAGCGTCGCCACCTCGCGCACCAAGGATGAGGAGACGAATGCCCATTGCGGCGCTGTAGGCAGGAACATGGTGTCCACACCAGTGAGCTGCCGATTCATCTGTGCCATCTGCAGCTCATAGCTGAGATCGGCGGCACGCAAGCCCTTGCTGATGATGTCAATGCCATGTGCCGCACAGAAATCAACCAGTAGGCCACCGAACAGGCTCACCTCGACGTTGCTCCATTGCGCGCACTCCTCGGTGAGCATCTCGACTCTCTCATCTGGACTGAACAGGGAGTTCTTGGAAATGTTGTTGCCGACCGCCACCACAACGTCATCGACGACACGCGCCGTCCGTTCTATAACGTCAAGGTGCCCATGAGTGACGGGATCGAACGACCCTGGACACACCGCTCGGGTCATGGCTTCTCCTCCCCGCGCCTGCCAACCTCCGTGTCAAGCGACCCGAAGGCCAGGATGGTCTCACCGTAGGCCCGAGTCCAACGCTGCGTAGCCACATTCGGCCACACTAGTTTCGGTGAGCGCCGCGACCGCTCGAGGACGACCAGGGAGCCATCGCCCAGCCACGCGTTGCTGACGAGTCGCTCGATCTGAGCGCTGACGGTCGGGCTGTCCAGCTCGTACGGTGGGTCAGCGAAGACGACATCGAACGGCCTAGCCGGAGACTTCCGCAGCACCTGCTCGACCGCCGAGACGATGATCTCGACAGTCAGGCCGAGTGCTTCGGCGTTGCGCTTGCTGAGCTGCGCTGTCCGAGGGTCGCGCTCGACCAGCAGCACTCGACTGGCACCACGACTGGCCGCCTCCAACCCGACAGCGCCCGAGCCGGCGTACAAATCACAGAAGGCCAGGCCATCGAGGGACTTCTCGACGGGCGCTGCTGCTGTGCCTGCCCAGGCGGCGATGGCCGAGAACAGCGCTTCGCGTACCCGATCGGTGGTCGGACGGGCACGGTCGCCCGTCGGCATTATGATCCGTTGTCCACCGCGTGACCCGGCAATGATCCGACTCACACAGCCGCCTCGACGGTGGCGTTCGAGGTTGCTTCGCTCCTGCAACGTCTCATGTGCGCTCCAGCCAGTCCCCTGCCGCGTCCATCTCCACATCGGTCACGATGTCAGCTAACCCTGGATCACTGAGCTCTGGATCCTGGGCGATGCACCGTTCCGCCAAGGTGCGGGCCTGGGCGATCAGGTCGGCGTCCCTTAGTACTCGGAGGAGCTTCAGGCTTGATCGACTCCCCGACTGGCTGGCACCCAGCACATCTCCTTCACGGCGCTGCTCAAGATCCACCTCCGCGAGGGCAAAGCCGTCACGTGTCGAGGCCACAGCATCCAGTCGCTGGCGCGCTGAGCTCTGCTTATCGGCGGTCGTCAGCAGCAAGCAGACTCCAGGGTGGGCTCCTCGACCAATCCGGCCGCGCAGCTGGTGCAGCTGGGAGATACCGAAACGGTCAGCGTCGTGGATCACCATCACGGACGTGTTGGGGAGATCCACCCCAACCTCGACCACCGTCGTGGCGACCAGTACGTCGGTCTCGCCCGCCGCGAAGCGGCCCATCACCGCGTCCTTCTCCTCGCTCGGCAACTGGCCGTGCACCATCTCGAGCCGCAGCCCGGCCAGCGGCCCATCGCGCAACTCTTCAAACAGGTCCTCGACTGCGACCGCCGGCGCTGCTACGGCCTCGGCATTGCCACGGAGGTTTTCTCCATCAGAGCCGGGTGAACTGCTAGAAGAGATCCGTGCGCATACGACGTACGCCTGGCGACCTCGATCCACCTCTTCCACGATGCGCTGCCAGCCCCGCTGCACCCAGGACGGCTGGCGAACCGTATCTACAACAACGGTGGTCACTTGCGCCCGCCCGGCCGGAATCTCCCGCAACGTCGAGGTCTCCAGGTCACCAAAGACCGTCATGGCCACTGAGCGCGGAATCGGCGTCGCAGTCATCACGAGGACATGCGGTCGCATCTCGGCCTTGGCGGTTAAAGCGGCGCGCTGCTCCACACCGAATCGATGTTGCTCGTCGACCACGACCAGGCCGAGATCGGCGAACTGGACATCGGAGCTGAGCAAGGCGTGTGTGCCGATGACGATCCCAGCCGTGCCCGACGCCACTTGGAGCGTTGCCTCCCGACGCCGTCCCGCGGAGGATGACCCGGTGATCAGCACGACACCGGTCGCCTGGTCAGGCGCGCCTAGGGTGCCACCGCTGGCCAACTCGCCGAGCATGCGAGTAATTGTTTGGAAGTGCTGAGCGGCCAGCACCTCGGTTGGTGCCAGCAGTGCGGCCTGACCGCCGCCATCGACAACGGCCAGCATCGCGCGCAACGCCACCAGCGTCTTGCCGGACCCAACCTCGCCCTGCAGCAGTCGCTGCATGGGACGCGTTCGGCCCAGGTCGGCCATGATCTCCTCACTGACCGCGATCTGCCCTTTGGTGAGGATGAATGGCAACCGCTCGTCGAATGCATCGAGCAGGCCACCGGCCCTCCGAGTCCGCGACACTGCCCGGTGCGATGCCGCGTCGGCCCGTCGGTACGCCATGGTCAGCTGCAGGGCGAACGCCTCATCAAACCGCAGCCGGTCCCGACCCTCGTTGATCATGGACTTATCAGTCGGCTGATGCAGTGCTCGGAATGCAGACTCCAAGTCCACTACGCCGGCCACTTGACGAGCCCACTCCGGGAGCGGATCCTCGATTCCCCCCAGCGACTCCAGGGCCAGGGCGGCGCAGTCGGCGATCGTCCAGGTGCGCAACTTGCCCGCCGTCGGATAGAGGCCGACCAGCGGTGATCTTGAGGCCGACGCCAGTGACGCATTGTGCGCGGCACCGCCGATCACAGCACCGTCTTCGTTCAGAGTGACAAAGTCCGGATGCGCCAGCTGCAGCCTGCCATTGAATCTCGTGACCTTGCCAGCGAAGATGCCCCGGGCGCCGGGGCGCAGCTGACTCTGCCAGTAGCTGATCAGCCTCGGCTGACCGAAGAAAGTGCACGTCAACCTGCCACGATGGTCGGTGATGGTGGCCTCTAGCCGCGGCTTGCTCGGCAGCCGATAGTTGGGCCGATCAGGAAGGTTGAACGTACGGGCGTCCAGGACCTCCGCCATCACCGCGACCTCCTCACCTTCCTGGAGCACTGAGAGGTCGCTCAGCTCGGTGCCTGAGAAATAGCGGCGCGGTACATGCCGCATCAGATCTCCGACAGTGAGAATTTTCAGCGGCTGGAACTGCTTGGCGGTCTTGGCTCCGACAACATTCTCGAGGCGGGTCGCCAGCCGGCGGAAGGTGTCGGTACGCCACGGTGAGCCGACCGGTCTCAGTGTTGTCATTCCACCCCGAGCAGTAGTGGGTAGCCCGGTTGCCCTCCGTCCAGGATCTCGATATCGAGACCGTGGGACATTTGGCGGACACGAGCTGCGAGGTCCGGCGGAAGATTCTCGTCGGCATCGAGCCCACGGATGAGCGTCAGTAGCTCCCCGCCGGCACTGAGCAGCTGCTCGACCACCTGCCATGCCACATCTGTGATGGAGGTGCCGATGATGACCACATCTCCTTGGATGGCGCCGAGCACATCGCCTGGCTGACAGCGGCCGACCTTGGTCATCATGGACTTCTCGGCCACAGAGATTTCGCCATGTCGGACGTGGTCGGCAGCCTTCCTCATTGCCAGGACTGCTGACTCAAAGTCGGCTGATGGCTCGTGCACAGCCATTGCGGCCAGGCCTTGCACCTGGGCAACGGTTGGGATGATGCCGACCCGGCGGCCATTTCTGCGCAACTCAGCTGCAACAGAGTCGGCCCTATTGAGGTTCTCGTATCCGTTAGGCAAGATCACCAGATCACTGCAGGCGATGCGGTCAGCGGCAGCTTGCAGCTGGTCGACGGCGACGTCATCCCCAGCGGCGAGCAGAGGTATGCCGCCGAACGAGGCTACGGCTTGAGCCAGCCCGGGACCGGCGACCAAGGCCAGGACACTTCGCTGACCAAGGAGGGAACTTTGCGGGAGCGCAGTGATCCGAATCTGGCTCAGTTCGCCAAGTGGAAGCGCGGTCTCGATCGCGGCACCCGCTTCACCGAGGTGGACGTGCACCTGCGCGATGGCCTGGTCACCCACAATGACGACGCTATGGCCGAGCTCTGACAGCTGGTCGCGTAGTGTGTCCAGATCCGACGGCGGAGCGCCGCGAAGTGTGTACATCACCTCGTATTCGCTTGTCATCCCCGGCTCCTTGTGCTGCATTCCTGCTGGGCCGGCGCCGACGGCTGTCAGCGGCTGGGCCGGTGGTCCGCCGAGCACCTCGGCGAGCACGTCGATCAGCAGTACGTACGCTTGGCCGCCGGCATCCACCACTCCAGCTGAACTCAGGACGGCTAGCTGCTGCGGCGTACTGGCCAGGGATTCGTGGGCGCGGACCTGTGCCGCCTGCACCACGGCGAGAGCATCAGCAGGATGGCTGAGCGCAGCCCTTTCGGCCGTGCTCGCGGCCTCGTCAGCAACCGTCAGAATCGTCCCGGCGACCGGACGGGCAACGGCGCGCCTTGCTGCGACGGCCGCTGACCGCAACAGCGTGGCAATGAAGTTGCCCCGCGGCAAGGCCTGCAAGGTTTGCAGATCGTACTCCAGTGTCCGGCAGACGCTCACGAACATTTCGGCGACGATGGCTCCAGAGTTGCCGTGGGCACACAAGATCGCTGCTTGAACGGCTGAGTCCAGGCTGGCCTGCTCGAGGTTGCTGACCGTTTGGGAGATCCCGGTCAATGTCAGCTTGAGGTTCGACCCAGTGTCGGCGTCGGGTACCGGAAAGACGTTGATCGCGTTCAACGCGTCCGCTGAATCACTGATGACGCTGTTCGCCCGGCGCAGCCAAGCGTCGAAGAGCTCCCAGAGCGTGGGCGCCTGATCGCCGAGGCTGGCTGACACGCACCCACCCTAACCGGCAGCAATTGGCCTGCGCTGGGGCTTGTCAGGTACTCTTTTCCGGTTGCCCATAGCGGGCATCTATACCTGTATCGACCTGATTTTGGGAGCGAACTCCAGTGGCTGCGGTATGTGACGTATGCGGCAAGAGGCCCGGATTCGGCCACAACGTCCCCTGGTCCAAGAAGAAGACCAACCGGCGCTGGAACCCGAACATCCAACGCGTACGCGCCGTCGTCTCCGGTAGCCCGAAGCGGCTCAACGTCTGCACTTCCTGCATCAAAGCTGGCAAGGTCACCCGCTGACCTGACGCTGGAATGGCGATTCAGGCCGCATGCTTCTCAGGCTTGGATGACGACCGGGATGATCATCGGTCTGCGGCGGTGCGTGTCGCTGACCCACCTGCCGAGTTGCCGTCTGATCACCTGCTGAAGCCGGTGCGAGTCGTCCACGCCCTCCTTTAACGCCGCTTCGAGCGCAGCCACGATGAGCGGGCGTACGTCGTCGAAGACCCCATCGTCTTCCACGAAGCCGCGAGCATGGATGTCCGGACCGCTGACGATCTTTGAGGCATGAGTGTTCACAACCGCGATCACGGAGATGAAGCCTTCCTCGCCGAGGATGCGTCGGTCGGTCAAGGCCAGTTCGGAGATATCGCCGATCGTTGTGCCGTCGACAAAGATGTAGCCGGCGTCGACCTTTCCGACGATTCTGGCCTTTCCGCCCTCGACGTCGACGACCATGCCGTCCTCAGCGATGATCGTGCGGTCAGCCGGAACACCTGTCGCGATTGCTAGGTCGCCGTTGGCATTCAGATGCCGCACCTCCCCGTGCACCGGCATGACATTGCGCGGCCGGACGATGTTGTAGCAGTAAAGCAGCTCCCCCGCGCTCGCGTGTCCGGATACGTGAACGAGTGCATTCCCTCGGTGCACAACGTGGGCACCCAGTCGAGTCAGCCCGTTGATCACTCGGTAGACCGCGCTCTCGTTGCCTGGGATGAGCGAGCTGGCGAGTACGACGGTGTCGCCGCTTTTGAGCTCGATCACTGGGTGCTCGCGGTTGGCCATTCGTGACAACGCCGATAGCGGCTCGCCTTGAGAGCCGGTCGAGATGATCACGACGTCCTCGGGCGGGTAATTGTCAATTTCCCGTTGGTCGATCAAGGTGTTCGGGGGAATTCTCAAGTACCCCAGATCGCGAGCGACACTCATGTTGCGCACCATGGAACGGCCGACGTAAACCACCTTGCGTCGGTGAGCAACGGCTGCGTCCAGGATCTGCTGCACGCGGTGGACATGGGAGGCGAAGCAGGTCACGATCACCCGTTGCCGGCTCGCCGCGAACACCCGCTCGAGAGCGGGGCTGATGTCGCGCTCAGGTGTCGTGAAACCAGGCACTTCAGCGTTGGTCGAGTCGACCATGAAAAGGTCGACACCCTCCTCGCCAAGTCTGGCGAAGGCACGCAGGTCTGTGATGCGGCCGTCGAGCGGTAACTGATCTAGCTTGAAGTCACCGGTGTGCAAAATGAGTCCGGCTGGGGTACGTACGGCGACAGCCAAGGAATCCGGGATCGAGTGGTTCACTGCGATGAATTCGCAGTCGAACTTGCCGACACCGACCTTGTCACCGTCGGTGACGATGCGTTGAGGAACGTTCCGCAGACGGTGCTCACGCAACTTTTCAGCAAGCAGCGCCAGCGTCAGTTTTGACCCGATCAGCGGGATATCAGGTCGCTGTCGCAGCAGATACGGCACAGCGCCGATGTGGTCCTCGTGACCGTGCGTTAGCACTAGACCGCTGACATCATCCAGCCGCTCGCTGATGGCGTCGAAGCCAGGCAAGATCAGATCGACGCCAGGATGATCATCTTCTGGAAACAGCACGCCGCAGTCGATCAGTAGCAGTTGGCCATCGAACTCCACAACGGTCATATTGCGACCTATGTCGCCCAGACCGCCGAGCGAGACGACGCGCATCGCGTTCGGGGCCAGCAAGGGCGGGATCTGCAAGCTACCGGCGGCCACGGGAGGAAGGGTACAGCCCGGATAGCATCGCGCCCGTGACTTCAGCTTCTGGTGGACCGGTTGCGGACTCCGTACGGCTTGCCTGGCCCGACGAAGCGTCGAGCATTGCCGAACTGCAGCGGCGGTCCTGGGCCACCCAGTGGCCGGCCGATCTCGCCGAGTTGATGCTCAGCTCTGTCTCAATAGCGGAGATGACCGACTCCTGGCGCTCGGCCATTGAGCGACCACCGCATGCTGCGTTCCGTGTCCTTGTCGCGACTGACGGCACCCGAGTGGTGGGCTTCGCCACGACGATGCCAAGCCAAGACGACGACGCCGACCAGAGTCTGGACGGTGCAATCGACCAGTTCGTCGTGGATCCGGCGGCGCAGCATCGAGGCCATGGCTCGCGGCTCCTGAACGCCTGCGCGGACACATTGCGGGCCGACGGATTTGGCCGTGCTCGTTGCTGGGTGAACGCAGCCGACGACGCGCTCCGTCAGTTCCTTACCGCAGCCGGTTGGGCGGCCGATGGGGCGAGGCGGGAAATCGGGGCAGAGGACGAATCGGTACGCCTCAAGCAGGTACGGTTGCACACCGACCTCGCGGCTGGCAGCTAACCCCGCTGCCAACCTATTGAGACGGGATCGTCTGGTTGTCACCCACTAGATCGACCCGCAAGCCATCTTCAGCCGCCACGATCTTGGTGACCGTCATTCCGAGTGGCATCCCCTTGAGGGGGATTGGCTTCAGCACGGCAGCCAGCAATGCCTGGGCAGTGAAGTCAGGCAGGTTTACTCCCGCGACCGCGATCTTGGCGTCGCTCAGCGTCATCGTCTGTTCCTTGGCATTAAGCCGCGGCAAGCCGGTGATCACCGCTTCGACGTCTCGGCGGACGATGGTGGTATTGACCGAGATCTCCACCCGGCCCTCGCCGCCGTACTCCAGCGGCGCGCCAGCCAGCGAGGAGAGCTTCGCGTAGTCCAGCCGAGCGGTTCCCTCGCTATGTGCGACCTTCATCGACCTGAACCAGTCGTTGGTGTCGACGTCGGTCATGATGAGATCAGCATGCGCCAAGATCAGCGGCGCCTTTGTTGTTTCGCCGAGCTGGTCGGCCACGACGTGTACGCTGCCGATGGAGTCGGCCGCGACCTGGGTCAGGAACGGAAAACCGTCGATGCTGACCATGGGCGCCTGAGGTGTTCCCAGTTGCGTTTGCAACAGCGCCGCAACCTGTTGCTCTGCCCGACGGTGCGCGAACCGATCGCCGACATAAAGGCCCGCAACTAGCAACCCGGCAATGAGGATGATGATCAGTACCCAGACCAGGGGCGAGCCCCGTAGGCGACCGGTCCATGATCGGTTCACGTCATTGGATCCCAAGAATGGGTTCAATCCCGACGGTCAATCCGGGCCTGGTGCTGATGGCGCGAACGGCGGCGAGCACGCCTGGCATGAAGGAGGCTCTGTCGAGAGAATCGTGCCGGATGGTCAAGATCTCGCCCTCGGCGCCGAACAGCACCTCCTGATGCGCGACCAGTCCACGGAGCCGGACACCATGCACCCGGATCCCATCAACTTGGGCGCCGCGAGCCCCGGGTAACTCCTGGATCGTTGCATCGGGCGGCGCTCCCAGAGTGGCCGCATGACGCGCAGCGGCAATCCTGCGTGCTGTATTCGCTGCAGTGCCGGATGGCGCATCGGCCTTACCCGGATGATGCAACTCGATGACCTCCGCACTTTCGTAGAACGCGGCGGCCTGCTCGGCGAAACGCATCATCAGTACCGCTCCGATGGAGAAGTTGGGTGCGATCAGGACGCCGATACCGTCATGTTCAGCAAGGGTGATGCGTAGCCGATTCAGCCGCTCGTCTGTAAAGCCAGTGGTACCGACAACGGCATGGATGCCCTGGTCAATGCACCATGAGAGGTTGTCCATCACTGCATCAGGATGAGTGAAGTCGACCATGACCTGCGCAGTCTCGGCGGGGGCACGGTCATCCCCCAGATCAAGCGCGGCAACCAGCTCCAAGTCAGGGGCCGATTCCACTGCACGGCACACTTCGGCGCCCATCCGGCCACGGGATCCGAAGACGCCCACGCGTGTCATTCCGACCACCTTCCGACTTGTCAGACTCGCAGCAGGCTATAGCGAGCTCAGAAGCTGACATCTCGGTTCTACCACCGAGTGAGGATCGACTCGATTCGCCGGGCCGGTGCCCGGGCTCCGGCGATGGCAAGAGTCGGCGGGTGGGTGAAGAGACGTTCTGCCTCGGCGCGTACCTGCTCGGCCGTCACCTGATCAAAACAACGGAGCAGTTCGCCAAGGGTCCGATCGTCGCCGAGTATGGCGTTCACACCTAGACGGCTCATCCGGCTGCCCGGCCCTTCGTACGAGAGCGCCATTTGACCGCACATCTGGCCCTTGGCTCGCGCCAACTCATCCTCGGTAATGCCATGGGCAGCAACCTCGGTGAGCGTTGCCCGCACGACCTCGAGAATCTGGGTGAGCTTGCGGGGTGCACACTGCCATTCGACGCTCCACAAACCGGCATCGGAGTAGGCCGTCTCACCTGCATCGATGCCGTACGTCAGTCCGCGCCGCTCCCGTATTTCGACAAACAGCCGAGAGGACATGCCGCCCCCGAGGATCAGGGAGAGCAAACCAAGCGGATACCGGCGGGCATCGAAGATGCCTGGGCTGGGGAATGCCAGTACTGCGCTGGACTGCTCGAGCGGCAGCGGCTGCAGGAGCAGCGCGCCGCGCGGGCTGATCGTGGTGGAACCTTCCCGTGGCGCCCGAGGTTTTGACGGCTGTCCGTCGAGAGCGCTCAGCCGCTCTATGAGCTGGTCGTGGTCGACCTTGCCAGCAGCCGCGACAACCAGGCAGCCAGGACGATAATGCCGCTTCCAGTGCTGCAGGATCTGCCGCCGTGTCAGATCTGCGACCGAGGCAGCCGACCCAATGACCGGACGGCCGAGCCCTGACTTACCGAAGATCTGGGCCGCGACCGCGTCAACGGCCAGTTCGGCCGGGTCGTCGGCGTGCATAGAGATCTCGTCCAAGATCACGGCCCGTTCCGCGTCAACGTCGTCGGCAGTGATCAATGAGTGAGTGATCATGTCGGTAAGCACGTCGAGGGCCAGCTCGGCGTCGCTGTGCAGCACGCGAGCGTAGAAGCAGGTGTGCTCTTTGACCGTGTACGCGTTGAGTTCACCACCCACCGACTCGATCGTGGCCGAGATCTGCTCAGCTGTACGAGTTGCCGTTCCCTTGAAGAGCAGGTGCTCCAGGAAATGTGAGGCGCCATGCAGGCTCGGCGTCTCATGCCGCGAGCCGACCGAGACGAATACACCCAGGGAGTAAGTGCCGAAGGACCGCATGTCCTCAGTGACGATCTGCAGACCGTTCGGCAGCACCGTACGGCGGACCGCGCCATCCAGCTGCGGAAGGCGTCGCCCAGGACTGCCGCGCGGAACTACGGGCATCGGCGCCAACTCAACGTCGGAACAACGGCTACGCCGACACCGTCTCCTCCACCACAGGAATCAGCGACAACTTGCCGCGATCATCAATCTCATTGATCTCGACCTGAATCTTCTGTCCGACGCTGAGCACGTCCTCAACATTTTCAACCCGCTGGCCACCGGCGAGTGGGCGCAGCTTGGAGATGTGCAACAGACCGTCCTTGCCCGGCAGCAGGGCGACGAACGCGCCGAAGGCAGTGATCTTGACGACCGTGCCCAGGTAGCGTTCACCCTTCTCGGGATTGGTCGGGTTAGCAATGGCGTTGATCATGGCACGTGCTGTCTCGGCTTTATCAGCCTGATCAGCGCCTACATAGATCGTCCCGTCGTCCTCAATGGTGATCTCCGCACCCGTGTCGTCCTGGATTTGGTTGATCACCTTGCCCTTGGGGCCGATGACCTCGCCGATCTTGTCGACGGGGATCTTCATGGTGATGATCCGCGGTGCGTAGCTGCTCATTTCATCGGGACCGTCGATGGCTTCACGCATCACATCGAGCAGTGTGTTCCGAGCGTCCTTGGCCTGGTTCAGCGCGTCTCCCAGCACCGAAGCCGGAACTCCGTCCAGCTTGGTATCAAGCTGCAGCGCGGTAATGAAATCCCGGGTGCCGGCCACCTTGAAATCCATGTCGCCGTACGCGTCCTCTGCGCCGAGAATGTCGGTCAATGCCATATAACGGGTCTCACTGTCCACCGTGTCGGAGACCAAGCCCATGGCAATTCCGGCGACCGGTGCGCGCAACGGCACACCAGCGTTGAGCAAAGCCAGCGTTGAGGCGCACACCGAACCCATCGAAGTAGAGCCGTTGGAGCCGAGAGCTTCCGAGACCTGGCGAATCGCGTATGGGAACTCTTCACGCGTCGGTAGCACCGGCACCAGGGCACGCTCGGCCAGCGCACCGTGACCGATCTCGCGCCGCTTGGGCGACCCAACCCTCCCGGTCTCTCCGGTGGAGTAAGGCGGGAAGTTGTAATTGTGCATGTAGCGCTTGCTCGTTTCCGGCGCGAGCGTGTCGAGCCTTTGCTCCATTCCCAGCATGTTCAGCGTCGAGACGCCGAGAATCTGGGTCTCGCCGCGTTGGAAGAGCGCCGACCCATGCACCCGCGGCACTACGCCGACCTCGCAGGCCAACGTGCGAATATCAGTCACACCACGGCCGTCGATACGGATCTTGTCGGTCAGGATCCGCTGCCGAACCAGCTTCTTGGTGAGGGCTCGGTATGCCCCAGTGATCTCCTTCTCGCGGCCCTCGAACTGCGGTGCCAGACGCTCGACAATCGTGCTCTTGAGGGTATCGGCGGCCTGCTCGCGCGTCTGCTTGTCCGCAATCGACATGACCTCGCTGAGTTCCGCAGTGGCCGATTCGGCAACCGCGGTGTACACGTCGTCGTTGTAGTCGACGAAAATCGGGAAATCAGCAGTCGGCTTGGGGAACTTCGCCGCGAGCTCGACCTGGGCGTCGCACAAGGCCTTGATGAACGGCTTCGCCGCCTCTAGACCGGCTGCTACCACTTCCTCGGTCGGGGCGGTCTTGCCCGACCGCACGAGATCCCACGTGTGTTCTGTGGACTCTGCCTCAACCATGGCGATGGCCACGTCACCGGCAGCGGTGACCCGGCCGGCAACCACCATGTCGAACGTGGCATTCTCGAGTTGATCGACGTCAGGGAACCCGACCCAGCGATCATCGATGAGTGCAACGCGTACGCCCCCGATCGGACCGCTGAAGGGCAAACTGGCGAGTTGGGTGGACAGCGAGGCGGCATTGATCGCGGCCACGTCGTAGAGCTTGTTTGGATTCAGGGCCATGACCGTAACGATCACCTGGATCTCGTTGCGCAGGCCCTTGACGAAGCACGGACGCAGCGGGCGGTCGATGAGCCGGCAGGCGAGGATCGCACCCTCGGACGGGCGACCCTCACGGCGGAAGAACGAGCCGGGAATGCGGCCGACGGCGTACATCCGCTCCTCGACGTCCACAGTGAGTGGGAAGAAGTCGATGGCCTCGCGCGCCTTCGCTTGCGCAGTCGTGGCCGACAACACCATGGTGTCGTCGTCCAGATAGACGGTTGCCGATCCGGCGGCTTGCCTGGCTAATAGACCGGATTCGAACCGGACGACATGGCGGCCGAGGTCGCCGTTGTCAATAACAGCCTCAGTGGACTGAAGATCTGGTCCCTCCACGGGATTCCTTTCTGTGGCGCTGGCGACGATCGCCAATGCCTGAGCGGGGATCGCTCCCGCACTGGATGAGCTCGACGTGGCGCGGTACGTGAGTGCCGCGTCAGTCCCCCGAGCTGGTGGAGGCCGGTCTTCGATCGAGGTCCGCGGGCCAGAGCGGAATGCTCCTCCCGAAAACCACTACCGAGGACCGAGTCTCTCCCCGTCGAGCATCTGTGCCGAGATGCGATCTCGAACTTGATGTGGTTTGTTCAATTGTGGTCTAGCAAGGCCAGGCTCCGCGTCACGTGTTCCTCATGTGCGGCAGAACGAGGCCCAACTGCTTGACAGATCAGCGACGCAGCCCGAGGCGTTCAATGAGCGACCGGTAACGCTCGATGTCAGTCTTGGCTACATAGTTGAGCAGCCGGCGGCGCTGCCCAACCAGCAGCATCAGGCCTCGCCGGCTGTGGTGGTCATGCTTGTGCTCTTTGAGGTGCTCGGTGAGATGCGCGATCCGCTTGGTGAGGATGGCGACCTGGACCTCCGGGGAACCCGTGTCGCCATCGCTGGTTGCGTACTCGTCAATGATCTTCTTCTTCGTTGCAGCGTCGATCGACACTGACGTTCTCCTCTCGGTCTCCCGTTGCGCGGCGCCCCCCGATGCCCTAGTCAGCATCTTTCACATGGTGTGAGTCGGGAGCCCTTGAAATCCGCGGCCGGTCAAACGGCGCGGCCAATCTACCAGCGGTGGGCAGTTGCCAGCGAATTTGCTGGTGAGAGAGCGGCACATCCAGGTTGCTCATCTTGGGTCTTCCGCTGTGGTTTTGGGCGGGGCGGCCGGTCCTGCGATCTGCGACCAGTCGCAAGTCTTTGAGCCCCAGCTGTTGGGCGTGTTTGACCAGTAGCTGCTCTGCAGCCGCCACCTGGTCGGGGTTCAAGTTGGGCCGGGTGAGTTTCTGCATCGCCCGCACCACTGTCTGCACCTGCTCTATGCCCACCTGTCCGGCGCGTTGCGCGGCGGCCAGCCGCGGCAGTACCGGTTCCACAGCTTCGCCCTCGGTTGAGGCACGCGGGCTGAGCGT
>JBKOUS010000008.1:0-3320 GCA_046723505.1 Actinomycetota bacterium | reverse complement strand
TATGACAGGCTAGGGATCGCTGTTGCAAGTCTGTGTGGTACGTGCTACGCCCCCAGAACTTTGCGTGGGCGTGAGGAAAGGCCTGGCGTCCAACAGCAGTCGGGACCGTGAGGTGCGGTTTCGAATGCAGATGCTAGGAGAGATGTTTCATGGCGCAAGGAACCGTTAAGTGGTTCAATGCCGAAAAAGGCTACGGCTTCATCGCCGTGGACGGCGGCGGTCCGGACGTTTTCGTCCATTACAGCGCGATCGAGTCGACGGGGTTCCGGACGCTCGACGAGGGCCAGCGTGTGGAATTCCAAACCACCCAGGGGCCGAAGGGCCCACAGGCCGACCAGGTCCACGCGATCTGAGTCTTGCCACCACAAAACAAGCCTCGGTACCGATTGTTGCCGAGGCTTTGTGTTGGCTCTGGCAATCCGGGTAATGGCCCGCGGGCGCGATCGCCAGATGTGAACCTGCAGTGACCGAGGGCGACGAGCGCCGGGCGAGGGACTAAGTCAGTACGCGGGCTGCGACGGGTCGATTTGGCGCACCCAGGCACTGACGCCGCCACCGACATGCACCGCGTCGGCCAACCCCGCTCCGTGGACCAAGGCCAATACCTCTGCAGATCGCACGCCGGTCTTGCAGTAGAGCACGACCTGCTTGTCATGCGGCAGGTCCGCCAGGGCAGCACCGGTCTGGAAGTCACCCTTCGGAATCAGAACGGATCCAGGAATCTTGTTGATGTCTCGCTCGACCTTTTCACGTACGTCGATGAGAACGAAGTCTTTGTTTCCCGAGTCCCGCTGAGCGAGCCACTCCTCGAGCTGCTGGACGCCGACTGTGTGCCCCGCCACCGCTTGGGCCGCCTCATCGGTGATAGCTCCGCAGAACTCGTCATAGTCGATCAGCACGGTGACAGTGGCGTTCTCACTGCACACTGCGCATTGTGGGTCCTTGCGAACACTCAGCTGCCGCCAGCTCATCTCAAGCGCGTCGTAAATCTGCAGCCGCCCAATCAGCGGTTCGCCCATACCGGTCAACAGTTTGATCGCCTCGGTGACTTGCGTGGCCCCAATGGACGCACAGAGCACCCCAAGAACCCCACCCTCAGCGCAACTCGGCACCATGCCCGGTGGCGGAGGCTCCGGGTAAAGACAGCGATAGCACGGGCCGTGCTCAGCCCAGAAGACGCTGACCTGACCGTCGAACCGGTAGATCGAGCCCCACACATAGGGCTTTCCAAGGAGGACCGCAGCATCGTTGACCATGTAGCGGGTTGCGAAGTTGTCTGTGCCGTCGATGATCAAGTCGTATTGGCTGAAGATCTCCAGCACATTGTCGTTATCCAGCCGGACATCGTGTACCACGACTTTGACGAACGGGTTGGTCTCAACGATGGACTCCTTGGCTGACTGAGCCTTGGACTTTCCAATGTCGGATTCACCGTGAATGATCTGACGCTGCAGATTGGATTCATCGACTGTGTCGAAGTCGACGATGCCGAGCGTCCCGACGCCAGCCGCTGCAAGATAGAGCAGTGCTGGACTGCCCAAGCCTCCAGCTCCGATCACCAGTACGCGGGCGTTTTTCAGCCGCTTCTGGCCGTCCATCCCGACATCGGGAATGATCAAATGACGGCTGTAACGGCGTACCTCGTCGATGGTCAGCTCATCGACGGGCGCTACCAGCGGCGGCAAGGCCACGGCTCTCCTCCAGTTCATGGACGCGGCACAGCACCGCGGGAACCAGACTTCTCGATCCTCAGCACTAACGCCCGACCGCCGAGTGCTATTCCGGATGATGGGATAGAGCCATGCCCCCCGCAAGGGACATCACCACCCGAGTAGGTGACCGAACCCTGACGCTGACCAATCTCGACAAAGTCCTCTATCCACGCGTTGGCTTCACCAAAGCCGAGGTGATCGACTACTACCTCCGAATCGCTCCCATCATGCTCCCCCATATCCGCGATCGAGTGATGACGAGGCTGCGGTTCCCGGACGGGGTCGGCGCTGACAGGTTCTCCTTCTACGAGAAGAACGCGCCCCTGGGTACGCCCGACTGGGTACGTCGCGTGACGGTTAGCACCAGCGACGGCCTCATCGATTACATCGTCGCCGACGACGAGCCGGCGATCGTGTGGCTGGCTAACCTTGCTGCCCTCGAGATGCACGTCCCGCAGTGGACGGTGACCAGCGCCACGCCTGCCGACAACATCATCGGCCTCCCGGGGGCCGAACCGCGTCCTGGGGAGCCGCTGGCCGACCGCCTCGTTGTCGACCTCGACCCTGGAGCGGGGATGAGCATCGTCGAGAGCGCCCGGGCGGCGCTGATCGTAGCTGCCCGGCTGGCAGAGGACGGCATGATTCCGATCGCGCAGACCTCAGGTAGCAAGGGCATTCAGGTCTATGCCGCGATTGCTCCGACCCGCAGCAAGGCCGCCTGGAGCTATGTGAAGCAGCTCAATTCCTCGTTGCACAAGGCCCAACCAGATTTCTTCGTCTCGACTATGTCGATCGAGCAACGGGCCGGTCGGATCTACGTCGACTACAACCAGAACTTGGCCGCACGCAACACTATTGCCCCGTACTCGATGCGAGGCCGGGAACGCCCGGCAGTCGCCACGCCGGTGACCTGGGAGGAGTTGGGCAGCGCAGGAGGACCCGATGATCTCCAGTTTGCACCCGAAGAGGTTCTCGCCAGAGTCGCCGAATATGGGGATCTGGCACACGACCTGCTGACCTCAGATGCTCCACCCCTGCCCGACGAAGCCTGAGACGGGTGACCTTGACAATCGCCGCGCGCAGGCCAAGACCGCAGATGGCGCGAGCGTCGTGCGAACATGACGAGAGACCGCACGGCTAGGGTGAAACCGTGACCACCAAGCTGGAGAAGGAGCCGATCAGCAGCCGCGGATCCCGGCTGCCACGAGATCAGCGACGCATCCAGCTGCTCGATGCCGCTAATGAAGTCTTCACGTCCAAGGGCTACCACGCCGCAGCTATGGACGACATCGCCGACGCAGCCGGTGTCTCAAAACCGGTCTTGTACCAGCACTTTCCCTCCAAACTGGACCTATACCTGGCGCTCCTCGACCAGAGTTGTGATCGACTCGTCGAGATCGTCGAAGAGGCATTGACATCGACCGAGGACAACGCGGATCGCGTGATCGCCACCGTCGGAGCGTTCTATGAGTTCGTCTCATCAGACAGCGGTGAGTTCCGCTTCGTCTTCGAATCCGACCTGACCGGTGATGGGGCGGTGCAGCAGCGACTCGCGCGCGTCAATGACGAGATTTCCGACGCCATCGCTGAGGTCATCGCCGAGGACAC
>JBKOUS010000213.1:0-39829 GCA_046723505.1 Actinomycetota bacterium | reverse complement strand
GTGCTCTACGGTCTCTGCAACAACTGGATCAACCAGAGCACCACCCTCGTGGAAGCGTCCTCGGGTTCCACGGCGGTCAGCGAGGCCTACTTCGCGCGGCTGATCAAGTTGCCGTTCGTGGCGGTGATGCCGGCCTCGACCGTACGCGAGAAGTGCGAGCTGATCGAGTTCTACGGCGGGCAGTGCAAGCTGGTTGAGGATCCGACCACCATCTATCAGGTGGCGGCCGATCTTGCTGACAGCTGTGGTGGGTACTACCTCGATCAGTTCACCTATGCCGAACGAGCCACAGACTGGCGCGGCAATAACAACATTGCCGAGTCGATGTTTGATCAATTGAGCCGCGAACCGTTTCCAATACCGCTCTGGGTGGTTGTCGGCGCTGGTACCGGCGGCACCAGTGCCACCATCGGCCGCTACATGAGATTGCACAAGTTCTTCACGCGGCTGTGCGTCGTCGATCCCGAGGGCTCGGCATTCTATGACGGATGGAGAAATTCGGATCGCACGCTGACCGCCGTCGGCTCAAAGATCGAAGGAATCGGTCGCCCGCGCGTCGAGCCCAGCTTCATACCATCGCTGGTCGATCGCATGATCGTAGTGCCAGACGCCGCATCAATTGCTGCTATGCGATGGTGCACCCACAAGCTGGACCGTTGGGTCGGTGGGTCAACCGGCACCAACATGTGGGGAGCGCTGCAGCTGGTCGCGGAGATGAAAGCCGAAGGTACCCGCGGCAGCGTTGTCACCTTGTTGTGTGACGATGGCCGGCGTTACGCCCACACGTACTACGACGACGCCTGGGTCGCCAAGCGAGGTTGGGATCTGGCGCCGTATCTGGCGGCGCTCGAGGCATTCGAGGCTTCCGGGATCTGGCCGAGTCCGAGGAGCTAGGCGAACCCGAGCGTGGCGAGGAGGAGGCCGGCCGCGAAGCCGACCGAGCTCGCGAGCTCCGCCAGCCCAGTGGCTTTGAGTACGCCGATCAGCGCCAGCCCGCCGGCTCCAGACACCACCACCCGGACTGCGGGAATGATCAAGATCAGGCCGACCAGTCCGAGCAGCGCCCACCAGGTCGTGACCAGGGCCACGATGACGATCAACAAGGCGCTGAGGACTACCAAGATCACGTACAGGGCCCGCGTCCTGGCGTCCCCCAGCCGGGTTGCCACGGTTCGCTTGCCTGCCTGCTGATCGCCCCTGATGTCGCGCACGTTGTTCGCCACAAGGATCGCGCAAGCCAAGGCGCCCACCCACACCCCGGTGAGCAGCGTGGCGGGCGAAACCTTGCCTACCTGCACGTACGCGGTACCGCAGACTGCTACCAGTCCAAAGAAGACGAAGACGAAGACTTCGCCCAGACCGACGTATCCGTATGGGTGCTTTCCGCCTGTGTAATACCAAGCGGCCAGCACGCAGGCGACACCGACTGCCAGCAGCCACCAGTGCTGAGTCATGATCACGAGACCCAGCCCAGCCAGGCAGGCGATCCCGAAGCTGACAAACGCCGCACGCTTCACCAGTGGCGGCGAGGCAAGACCCGAACCGACGAGCCGCTGCGGACCAACCCGCGCAGTATCCGTACCACGGATGCCATCGGAGTAGTCATTGGCGTAGTTGACGCCTACCTGAAGGGCCAAACTGACGACCAGCGCCAGGACTGCGGCCACCCACGAGGCGCCCTGCTCGAAGACTGCCAGGCCCGTTCCCGCGATCACTGGAGAGCAGGCGGCTGGCAGCGTACGCGGCCGCGCACCGGCGAGCCACTGCGTCGCAGTCGGCCGGGGAGCAGTCTCGGCAGTCATCCAGTAGCCTGCCGCGCAGCACGTCCGTTCATGATCATCGACCTGATTGCCATCCGATCCGGCTTGCCGCTGATCAACCTCGGAAGCTGATTGAGATAGATCAGTTCGCGTGGCACGGCGTACGCAGGCAGCCACTCGCGCACCACAGCCTGAAGATCCTCCAGCGAGCCTGGTGAATCCGAGACAGCAATGACCGTTGTTCCCCACACTGGGTCAGGGACACCGAGCACAGCAGCGTCGGCCCCAAATTCAGCCGCCCACCGTTGCACGGATTGCTCAACGTCGGAAAGGTCAACCTTGTGGCCGCCAGTAATCACGACGTCGTCCATCCGGCCCAGGACCACCAGCTTTCCAGCTTCCCAGCACCCGCGGTCCTGGGTGCGAAGCCTGCCGTCCACGACCGTTACAGCGGTGAGGTCTGGACGCAGCCGATAGCCAGTGAAGAGCGTTGAACTCCTGACCAAGATCCGGCCGTCGTCGGCGAGTTCGACGGCGACGTCCGGCAGCGGCTCTCCGTCAACGACACAGCCGCCGCAGGTCTCGCTCATTCCGTAGGTGATGACGACCCTGATTCCGGCGTCGCGGGCACGCTGCACCACACCGAGGCCTGCGGGGGCGCCGCCTACCAGCACAGCAGTGAAGCTGGCCAAGGCTTCAGTCGCGTCCTCACGACGCAACCCCTTGTCGAGCTGCGCCGGTACCAACGAGATGTAGCGACGCTGTGACAACGTGTCGACAGCCTGTTGCAGGTTGCTCAGATCAGCACGCACCGGCACAGCACGCGTGCCGTCAAGGCAGGCGCGAGCCAGCACCATCAGGCCGGCGATGTAGTGCGTGGGCAACGCCAGCGCCCAGTCGCCAGCTCCACCCAGCCTGATGCGCATCGCCTCGACCGAGGCGCGGATCGCTGCTCGAGACAGTACGACGCCTTTGGGCGTTCCAGTCGAACCGGACGTGGCGACGACCACGGCAGCGTCAGGCTCGGTCACCGGCTGTCCGGGCTGGAACATCGTGATTGCCCGCGCCTGCTCGATCGGGTCCCCGGGCAGCGGGGCGATGGGAGGACCGCCACCCAAGGATGCGGCCAGCGACCCGGTGACCTCCGAGGGCTGAACCATCCGGAGCTGTACCGGTTCACGTGCGGCTGGGCTCACCGCGGCGGCGCTCACGGCGACCAGGCTAACCATCGCGCACGATTGGGCCAGACTGGGACCGTGCCAGACGAGCCATTCTGTTACGCGCTCGGCTTGCGCACTCGCTTCCGCGGCATCAACGAACGCCAAGGCATGGTGTGGCGCGGTGCCGCGGGTTGGGGGGAGTGGAGCCCGTTCCTCGACTATCGGGGAGCTGAGCTCGTGCCCTGGCTGCGCGCCGCCGAGGAGGCGGCCGAGTGTGGTTGGCCGGCGCCGTTGCGGACCGAGATTGCCGTGAACAGCACAATCCCAGCGGACAGTCCGGAACTGGCCCACGACATTGCGCGGACGTCAGGCTGCCGCACCGCCAAGGTCAAGGTGGCCGAGCCGGGGCAGACGCTGGCCGATGATGTCTCCCGGCTGGAGGCCGTACGCGACGCGTTGGGTCCGGACGGAAGGCTTCGGATCGACGCCAACGGCGGCTGGAGCGTGGATGAAGCGGTACTTGCCGTCCGGGAACTGGATCGCTTCGATCTCGAGTACGTTGAGCAGCCGTGCGCCACTATCGATGAATTGGCCGATCTGAGGCGCCGGCTAGCGCGATCTGGTTTGCAGGTGCCGATTGCGGCTGATGAGTCCATCCGGCGGGCTCAGGATCCCTACCAGGTGGCTCAGCGCGCGGCCGCGGACATCGCCGTTCTGAAGGTGCAACCGCTCGGCGGGGTACGAGCCTGCTTGCAGATTGCCGAGCGGATTGGCCTGCCCGTTGTTGTCTCGAGTGCGTTGGAGACCTCCATCGGGATCAGGGCCGGCCTGGCGCTGGCCGCTGCTCTGCCTGATCTGCCGTACGCATGCGGGCTCAACACGGTCGCTTTGCTCGTCGATGATCTGGTCAATGAGCCACTGATCGCGGTGGACGGAGTGATGAAGGTGGGCGATCTGGCCATTGACGAGGCGACGCTCGAGAGCCACCGGCCGGACAACCAGGTGCGGCGGTTCTGGCAGGCTCGTCTCGTGCAAACTCGAGAGCTGGCCGGTGGGTAACGCCACCGCATGTGCGCGGGTGATCATCGAGGAGCTGATGAGCCGCGGCGTACGCGATGTTGTGCTTGCCCCGGGCGCACGGAGTGCGCCGCTTGCGTATGAGTGCTTCGAGGCCGACCGGATCGGTCTGCTGCGGCTGCACGTCCGGGTCGATGAGCGCACTGCCGGGTTCCTGGGCCTCGGGCTCGCCAAGGGTTACGGCGCACCGGTCGCGGTGCTGACCACGTCTGGCACCGCGACGGCCAACCTGCATCCGGCAGTGCTAGAGGCTTGGCACGCCCACGTGCCGCTGATCGTGATCACTGCCAGTCGGCCGCGCGCAGTGATCAACACCGGGGTCAACCAGACCACCGACCAGGATCGGCTCTTCGGCCGGCATGTGCGCGGCTATGCGGGCCTGTCGGACGAGGTTCTTGATCATCGAACCTGGCGCTTCGAGGTGGCCCGACTCGTGACAGCGGCCACCGGGTCCAGGTCGCGGATGCCTGGCCCGGCGCAGCTGAATGTCGAGTTCAGCGAGCCGCTGCTGCCAGCGGAGTTTGCCTGGCCGCCGCCGGCTCCCGAGCTGGTGATCACCGCTTCCAACGCCCAGGCGGAACCGATGGCACTCTCCGATGGGGCTCAGACGGTGATCGTCGCCGGCGACTGCCAGCCCGACCTTGGCGGCCCCGTCGCTGATCTTGCTGCCCAGGCAGCGGTCCCGTTGTTTGCCGAGCCGTCGAGCAATGCCCGCCGCGGCGCGGCGGCGCTGTCCACCTACCGGCTGCTGATCGCCTCGACTCTCGCCGAGGAGATTGAGCGTGTCGTGGTCTTCGGCCGGCCGACCCTGTCGCGGCCGGTGAGCCGGCTGCTTGCCCGCAATGACGTTGAGCTCGTGGTGGTCACGGCGTACGCGGACTGGGTCGACCCAGGGCGCGCCGCCTCATTGGTGACCGATGCAGTCAGACTGCCTGAGCCAGAGAACTCTGGCTGGTTCGAAGCCTGGCAGGAGGTGGATCGGGTAGTACGAAGGCGGCTTGACGACCTGCTGGCGGCGCAGCCGTACTTCACAGGGCCGGCGTTGGCCGCAGCCGTATGGGCCGCTCTTGGTGCAGAGGACCCACTGTTCGCGGGTTCCTCCAACCCGATCCGCGATCTCGACCTTGCCCCCGTCAACTCGGCCTCCCCACTGGTCTATGCGAATCGCGGACTCTCGGGAATTGACGGGAACCTCTCGACTGCTGCGGGCATTGCGCTCGCGCTGGAGCGTCCGACCCATGCCCTGCTGGGCGATCTGACTGTGCTGCATGACGCGACCGGCCTGGTGATCGGGCGCGAAGAGCCGCGGCCGGATCTCAGGCTGCTGGTTGCCAACGATGATGGCGGCAGTATTTTCGCCACTTTGGAACAGGGCGAGCCCGCTCACATGGGCGCCTTCGAGAGACTGTTCGGCACGCCCCAGGGACTGCAGTTCGAGGCGTTGGCGGCCGCGGCAGGCATCGCCTACCGACGAGTACAGACCGCTACCGAGCTAGCCGACGTGCTCGCGGAGCCACCTGCTGGGATGGAGCTTGTCGATGCCGTCATCGATCGGGCCCACCGTCGCACTCTGGATCGGGAGATCACTGCGCTCGCAGCCACGCTCTGACCTGGCTGGTGGCGATCACGTCGTCCTCGTTGTATTCCAACACCCGACGCCGCGCTTGCGCCCGGGCCTCCGGTGTCTCACCATGCACGGCTTCGGCAAACCACAGCTGGGAATTCAGCCCTCCGGGATCCTCGTCGCGCCACCTGAAGCCCACATGACGTGCCATCAACTTGAGCCCGAGGCCGCTGACGCCGAAGTAGTGCGCCTTGACGATCTCCAGTAGGTCGACGAACTGCTCCTCCGCGTACGCCGCAGCCCAGTCGAACAACTCGTCGTGCTCCCGGCCAGCCAGCTCGCTGATCTTGGCGACTTCGTAGCCGCTGTAGTGGAAGACGACCATTGCCGGCGTGGACTCGACGAGGCTGCGCAGCCAGGTGAACGCATCGGCGGCAAGAGCAGCCTCACTGCGGTCATCAAGATCATCAAACTGGCTGAACTCGTGATAGACGGCGGCCTCATCGCCCCCCTCGTGGACCAGGAATCCCCACAGGTAGATCCGGCCATCCGCTGAGCTCTCAATATCAAGATCGATCTCTACATCGGCCTGCGGCACCTCAATCGGTCCGGCGGTTTCGCGGTCGAACGACGTGCCCTCCAGCAGCATCCGCGCCTTCCGAGCCGCCACCCTGATCCGGCCTTCGGCTCCTTCGCGATGGGTCACCTCAGGCAGGTACCACTGCATCAACTGATCGAGATCGGCATCCGCAAGGTCGGTGACGGTCGCGATGCCATGGCGCCGCAGCGTCGCAATTTCTCGCATGTCGAGAGGGCCCTTGTCAATGCGCAAGCTGACGTCATCGGGGTCGAGCTGGGGGAGGCAGAGCTCCCACCACTGGCAGCGGGGGCACTCCTTGTTGACAATGGGCCGGACCAGCAGCTCTGGATCCTGGTGCGGACGACCAGTCTGTTGTTGGGCAACGGCGGCGATCCTGATCCGGAATGAGTGTTCGTAGTCATAACGCTCGAGCAAGTCTCGCAGCCGCCAACCCTCGGGGCTGCTGCGAGAGAAGGTCCGCACCTGCGGCTCCGCCAGATCGGCCCAGGCCAGCACCGGTGTTTCGAAAAGATCATCAGTTCCGATGACACCGGCCAGCGCCGGCTCAGCACCGAATCCGCAGGCTTCCAGCATCCGGTGGTAGTGGGCCAACTGAAGAAAGTCAGCTGCCCGGCTACCGATCCGTAGCTCGTAGCCCGAAATGCTGAGCGCCGCGTCCGCTGTGGGATCGGTCAAGGTCGAGTAGCGGAGCACGTGCGGCTCTTCAGCGTTGTCCTCTCCCGGCCGGGATCGCGCGATGATCCTGTGCCACTTCACCTCCACGGGGTGGTAGGCAGGCGGGCGGTCTGCCTTATCGACGCTCCGGATCAGCAGATCAGGCGAGCCGACCCGGTGACCGGGAAGATCAACAGGCAGGCAGCCACCGATGATCACCTCGGCGCCGGAGCTCATGGCCCGGAGACAGGCTTCGATCTGCACCTCAGGGGAACTGGCGGACAATGGCCGCAGATCGACAACCCGTCCGGTATAGGAGGCGATCAGCTGAGCGAGCACAGCTGCTTCGAATTGCGCACCACCGTCA
Organism: Actinomycetota bacterium; assembly: GCA_046723505.1. Taxonomy (GTDB): domain Bacteria; phylum Actinomycetota; class Actinomycetes; order Propionibacteriales; family Propionibacteriaceae; genus Microlunatus. The sequence continues at coordinate 32,646 of JBKOUS010000213.1, read as the reverse complement.
AACAGCTCCGCAAGTCCTTCATTGGCCTCGATCGAAGCGCCTGCGTTCGGCGTCTCCAAGACAACCGTTGGATTGTAGGCGTTCTGGGTCTTGACTGGGCAGCTGCGTGCGGCGTACGCGCTGAGCAAGATCGTCCCCGGCGGGGCCGCTACCGCTGTCGAGTCCATGCTGATCATGACCTGGCTCGATGCAGAGCGACGATGCCGCCGGATAGATTCCGCCATTCAACGTCTCGCCAGCCGGCCTTCTCGATCATGGTCGCCAATCCCTGCTGGTCGGGCCAGGCCTGAATTGACTCGGCTAGGTACTCATACGCTGCGGGGCTGGAGGAAACCAGCGATGCGATTCGTGGCAGGGCAGCGACCAGATAGTTGGAGTAAAGCGTGCGGAACACCTGCCAGGTGGGCGTGGAGAACTCGCAGACCACGAGCGTGCCGCCAGGCTTGCTCACCCGCCGCATCTCGGTGAGTGCAGCTGCGGTGTCTTCGACGTTGCGAAGTCCGAAGGAGATGGTGACCGCATCGAAGCTGGCGTCGGCGTACGGCAGCTGGAGTGCGTCGGCGGCGACGAAGCTCAGGCCAGGCCGGCGCTGCTTGCCAACCAGCAACATGCCGAAGGACAGATCGGTCGCAATGACAGTCGCTCCGGCTTGGGCAATCGGCTCACTCGAGGTGCCCGTGCCCGCTGCCAAATCCAGGATCAGCTGTCCGGGTTGCGGCGCGACTGCCTCCATGACCTGTCTGCGCCACGCTCGGTCCTGGCCGAGAGAGAGCACATCGTTGGCCAGGTCGTAGCGCTCGGCCACCCGGTCGAACATCGCGGCGATGTCAGCACGCCGCTTGTCGAGCGTGGCGCGATCCAAACCTATGGAGTCGGCGTCAGGCACACCGCAAGCCTCCCATGCCCCACCGACACTCGCCGCCTGTCACACGGAGCAGAGACTCGGCCGGAGTTCTTGCTGGGAAGGGGCAGAATCGCCTCCATGGCCAAACGTGCGACGATCCTCAAGGTCTCCGGCCTGCGCCGAGCATTCGGGCCGAACACCATCTTCGACAAGTTCAGTCTCGAGGTGCGCACCGGAGAGGCGATCGCACTCACGGGGCGCAACGGTGCCGGCAAATCCACCCTGCTGCGCTGCCTGGTCGGAGCGGATCGGCCGGACGATGGCAGCGTCCAGGTCTGTGGTAACCCTATGTCGGAGGCATCGCCGGAGATCAGGCGCGACGTTGCGACGGTCATCGATGATCTTGACTTCTTTCCTGACCTGAGTGTGGTCGAGCATCTGGACCTGCTGGCCCGGGCACACGGGATCGCCGAGCCGGACGACGTCGTCGATGAGGTGCTGGAGGAGGTCCAGCTGGTACCGCAGTCCGGCCAGTTGCCCGGCACCCTGTCCTCTGGTCAGCGTCGCCGGCTGGCTCTGGCGACGGCGTTCGTGCGCCCGCGCAAGTTGTTGATCTTGGACGAGCCGGAGCAGCGACTCGACACCGAAGGCGTTGCCTGGCTGGCGCGACGGCTGAAGTCCGAGCGGCAGAAGGGTTTGGCGATCGTTTTCGCCAGCCACGAGCCGGAGCTGGTCGAGTCCGTGGCCACCCGGGTGATCCAGCTCGGAGCACCACGCGGATGAGCAGCTTGGAGGCGGGCGCCGATGACTTCGCCTACCAGCAGCCGGTTGAGCCCAGAGCGCTGACCCCGGCCAGCCCTCGTGAGCTGAAGAGGCTGATCAAGGACTGGCGCGCTGGCCGAGCCACCCGCAACGTACTTCAGGCGATGGGTGATGCGTACGTTGCCGTCTTCGGCGCCGTGATGATCGGCGCCATGGTCGTCAATGTGATCTTGAAGGCACAGCGCACGATCGCGCAGTGCACCTCGGTGTCCTGCCTGTCGGCGCGCGCTGTCCTGCCGTGGGCAGCGTTCGCTGCGACTGTGGCAATCGCGCTCGCGGTTAGCCGGCTGTTCGGGCCGGTTCTGGCGTCGGCCGCCGAAGGTTTCTGGCTGCTGGATGCGCCGATCTCCCGTGCCAAGCTGCTCGGCTCTCGTCTGATCGGAGCCGTGCTGGCGGCATTTCTCGGCGGCGCGGTCGTCGGCGCGCTGATCTCAGCATTGACCGGTTCGGGACTGATCGAAGTTCTGGTGTGGGCTGGGGCTACGGCACTTTCGGCGGCCGCATCGGTTGCCTTCGCTGCCGCACAGCAGGGTGTCGAGCGACACGTCCTGACGCGCGTGGCGACCTACATCTTCGGGATCCTGGGCATCGGTGCGCTGTTCAGTGTGGTCGGGGTGGCGGCCGGGTGGTTCAGCCTCAGCCTGCCGGACAACGTCGGCATCGAGATCGGTGTGATCATGATCGTCGCCTCCGCACTGGTGCTGCTAGTCAGCGCGGTGCTGGCCGCCCGCCGGCTCGGTCAGATGCGCCGGGCCAGGCTGCTCAGCGGCGGGGCGTTGGTGAGCGGGATTTCCGGCGCTTTCTTCGCGCTGGATGTCGGCCTCGCCCGCGACATCGTCGTCGAGCGGCGTGCGATGGAGCGCGGCCACGTGCACCCGAGGCGCGGCAAGGGGTTGGGTCTTGAGGCGCTCATCTGGCGCGAATGGCAGCGGCTGTGGCGGTTCCCACAGCCCTTGCTCGTGCTCGCCGGGACGATCGTTGTTCCGTACGCCGCCGACGCGCTCGGCATGAGCACGCTTACGCCGGTCTTCGCGGCGCTCGCCCTTTTCGGTGCAACCATCCCGCTGCTCGGCGGGCTTCGGGTGCTGACTCGTACCGGCGGATTGGCCCGCTGCCTGCCCTTCTCTCTGGCCCGGATCAAACTCGCGTCGATCGCCGTTCCGGCGATCTTGGCGGGCATTTGGGCGGCATTGACCAGTGCTGCCTACCTCGGTTTCGGTGACGGAGCCGTCGACCGTACGGTCCCCGAAGCCTCCCTGATGGCCACCGCGACAGCGGCAGCAGGGTTGCTGGCGGCCGTGCGCTGGACCCAGGCGAAAGGGGTGGACTTCGGCGCACCCATGGTCGCCAGTCAAGCCGGCGCGTTCCCTCCTGGGCTGGTGACCAACCTGTTCCGCGGCTTCGACGTCTGCCTGCTGACCACGGCGCCTTTGCTGCTGGGCTTTTCGCCGTTCTGGTCGCTATTGATCGCAGGCATCGCCGCCATGATTCTGCTCAACTCCATGGACGCTGAAACTCTGCGGGCGCGCCAGGCCGAGCAGCAGAAGCAGCTGGCAGCGCAGCGGAAGCAGCGCGAGGAGGCGGCCTCGGCGGCCAAGCAGCGTAAGCGGTAGCCGGCCATTACGCGGGGCAGATTGGTGGGCTGCCGCCCCGCAGCTACGCTGTGGCCCGTGACCTGGTCGGCGCCGGACCCGCCGCGGCTCCACGTGCAGACGCATGCCATAGCCGATCCCGGCTCCCTGCTGGCCCTTCTTCCGCCGAAGGATTGTTACGTCTGGTTGCGCTATGGCGACGGCCTCGTGGGTTGGGGCGAAGTGGTCCGGCACAAGCCCGCCAGCATCGCGGAGGCGGCCGAGTGGTGGTCTGACCTGGCAGCCCAGGTTGAGGTAACCGCGGAGTTAGACCGCCCGACCGCGGGCGCCGGCCTGATGGCGTACGGCAGCTTCCTTTTCGACCCGGCGAACTCAGCCGGCCGGTCGAGTCTCATTGTGCCGCAGACGGTCGTAGGACGGCGCAATGGTCAGGCCTGGATTACCGAGATCGGATCGGCCACTGGGAATGCAGGCGAATCAAGTGGGTGGACCCCAGCCGAACGGCCGCACAACGTCACCTTTGGCGATGGTGGACTGAGCGGGCCAGAGTGGGAGGCAACGGTTGCCGAGGCCGTACGCCGCATCGGTGATGGAGACTTGGAGAAGGTGGTGCTGGCCCGCGACTTGCTGGCCTTTGCTGAGAACGACATCGATTTGCGGTGGGTCGCCGGCCGGCTGGCGGAGAACTATGCCCAGTGCTGGACGTATTCGGTCGACGGTCTGGTTGGAGCCACCCCCGAGATGCTGGTCAAGCGCGAGGCAGGCCTGGCCACTTCCCGAGTCTTGGCCGGCACCATCCGCCGGTCCGGTGATGATGATCATGATCTCAACCTCGCCGCAGCGCTGGCCCAGTCGAGCAAGGACCTGGAGGAGCACGAGTACGCAGTGCGCTCCGTGGCCCGGGCGCTGATGCCCTTCTGCTCGGGCATGAATGTGCCCGATGCGCCCTATGTCCTGCAGTTGCCCAACGTATTGCATCTGGCGACCGACATCACGGCAGTGGCTGACAAGCGCGTGGCGTCGCTCGCCCTTGCGGCGGCACTGCATCCGACCGCGGCTGTATGCGGGACGCCTACTGACAGCGCGCGATCACTGATCGCCGAGTTGGAGCATCTCGATCGGGAACGCTACGCAGGACCGGTCGGCTGGATTGACGCCAATGGTGACGGGGAATGGGCGATCGCGCTTCGCTGCGGCCAGCTGAGCGAGACCGACCCGCGGCAGATCCGGCTCTTCGCCGGCTGTGGAATCGTGGCCGGATCCGACCCCGCCGCGGAGCTGGCGGAGTCGAACGCCAAGTTGATTCCTATGCGGGACTCGCTCGGCTAGCGCCTTTACATGCACCAGAGAACCGCATTGATCCAGACAAGTAGGCATCCATCCGGGCCGCGCGTCACCGCTGTGGTCCTAGCTGGCGGCTCATCACAGCGCTTTCCTCCCGATAAGCTGGCGCAGCTGGTGGAGGGCGAGCTGTTGTTGGATCGTGTGCTCGCCTCGCTACCGGAAGACTTCGTGGTCGTGGTCGTCGGCCCTGTGCGCCAGGTGGCTCGCCCGGTGATCTTCACCTCAGAGGATCCTTCCGGCGGTGGGCCGGCCGCTGCGATGATTGCCGGAGTACGTCGAGCGCTGGCAGAATCCGCTGACGTTATGGTCGTGCTGCCGGCGGATGCGCCACTGGGTGGTCAGGCGGCGAGCACTTTGGTCAACCGCCTGGAAGATGAGCCGAGCACCCAGGCTGCCGTCGGCGTTGATGTATACGGTCGGGAGCAGCCGCTCCAGCTTTCATTGCGGCCCGCTGCGGCCCGGGCGTTGCTAGCAGCCGCCGGGCCGGGTGGTGCCGCTGATGTATCGGCTCGCCGGCTGCTCGATGCGCTGCGACCGGGATTGGTGTCTCAGGAGCTGGCGCCGGCTGTGCTCTGGGACATCGACACCCCCGATCAGCTGATCGCCTGGCGGCTGCGCTCCTCACGAGCCGCTTCGTTGATCTTGAACCTGGCAATCGAACGCCAACCAGGGGCGGAGCGGCCGGTTGTCATCGCCATTGACGGACCAAGCTGCGCGGGCAAGTCGATCTTGGCGACCGCGCTCGGACTCCGATCCGAGGGCTCGGTTCTGGAAGGCGACGACTTCTACCGGCACACGCTGCCGAGGCTTACTCTGACGCAGCGCGAAACTATGTCGGACGGCGCGGTGGTGGACGCCGTGATCGATTGGGAGCGGCTCCGAGCCGAAGCGCTGCTGCCGTTGCGGGCCGGGCGATCGGCCACATTCCAGCCCTACGATTGGGATGCCGACGATGGCCGGCTGGCACCGCCGAAGATCATTCCAGCCGCTGATGTGATCATCGTGGAGGGCGTTTACGCCGCACGGTCCGAACTTGTCGATCTGGTCGATGTTGCCGTCTACCTCGGCGTCGATCCTGAGGTCCGTGCCGTTCGGTATGGCGAACGGGCCGACGATCCGGACTGGCGGCGGTTCTGGGAGCGCGGTGAGGCGTATTACTTCAGCGCCGTCCGTCCTCCCGCGAGCTTTGATCTCCGCCTGGACGATCAAGATTTACGCAACGGGAGTGATGTCTAAATCGCGCTCTTCTCCTTGCAGGGTTGAGATGTAGCTCGGCTTGAGTGTCTTTGTACCCAACACGACGAGGCGTCCCCGAGAGTCGTAGACTCGTGCTTGATGACTTAGTGAAGTTTTTCACTAAGTCCGGAAACGGCAGGAGACGTCATGCCAGTCACCATGCACGGGCTTGGCCCGGACGCGGCAACTGACGCGCGTGCTCCCGCCACCGATCCTCCCATCGACGCAGATGTCATCGTGGTCGGCGCCGGCCCAGCCGGTTCGGCCACGGCGACCCACCTGGCTCGCCACGGTTTGCGCGTCTCGCTGCTGGAGAAGAGCCGGTTTCCCCGCGAGAAGGTCTGCGGCGACGGCCTCACCCCCCGCGGCACCAGACAGCTGATCCGGCTCGGCATTGATACCTCGGAGGCGGCCGGTTGGCTCCACAACAAGGGCCTACGTATCTATGGCGGTGAGCGTCCCTTCCAGCTGGAATGGCCCGATCTTGCCGATTTTCCCTGCTACGGCCTGGTCAGGCCGCGCGCCGATCTGGATGAGTTGCTGGCACGCCATGCGGTAGCAGCGGGTGCCTCGCTGTATGAACTCAGCAATGTGGTCGAGCCGATCATCGATTCCCGCACCGACCGCATCAGTGGAGTTCGCACAAAGGACGGCCGCCGATTCACGGCCCCCATGGTTGTGGCTGCGGACGGAAATTCGACCCGGTTGAGCCTGGCTATGGGGCTGAACAGGCGCGAGGACCGACCGATGGGCGTCGCGGTACGCACCTATTACGGCAGCCCTCGACACCGGGACGACTACCTGGAGTCCTGGTTGGAGCTGTGGGAGGGCAAACCGGGCAAGAGTGCCTTGCTGCCTGGGTATGGGTGGATCTTTGGGATGGGCGACGGCACGTGCAACGTCGGGCTTGGGATCTTGAACACCTCAGCTGCATTCGGGAAGACCGACTACAAGGATCTGCTCAGCCGCTGGCTGCAGAACACGCCGGAAGATTGGGGTTTCCGGAGTGAGAACATGATCACCCCGGTGCGCGGAGCGGCGCTCCCGATGGGCTTCAACCGCCAGCCACACTACGGTCGTGGGCTGCTGCTGGTCGGTGACGCCGGCGGCATGATCAACCCCTTTAACGGCGAAGGCATCGCATACGCCATGGAGTCCGCCGAGATCGCGGCAGCTGCGATGGCCGAGGCGCACCAGCGGGGTCCCGGCAGCCCAGCCGCGGAGCAGGCGCTGGAGTCGTATCCGACAAGGCTGAAGGCCGAGCTGGGTGGCTACTACACCTTGGGTCGCGCCTTCGTGAAGCTGATCGGCCATCCACGGGTGATGCGCGTGTGTACGACATATGGGCTGCCCCGGCAAACGCTGATGCGGTTCACCTTGAAGCTGCTCGCCAACTTGACCGATGCCCACGACGGCGATGCGATGGATAAGTTGATCAATTCATTGACCAGGATTGCGCCGGCCGCATGAGCACCGTGAGTACCTGGAAGGGGGGAGCCGACCGGTGAGTCCGTACGTCGGAATCGTGATCTTGCTGGCGATTGCATCGGGGTTCGTCGCGCTGACCATTCTGACCAGCGTGCTGGTGGGTCCAGGGCGGTACAACCGCGCTAAGTACGACTCGTACGAGTGCGGCATCGAGCCGACGCCGCAGCCCATCGGCGGCGGCCGGTTCCCGGTGAAGTACTACATCACCGCGATGCTCTTCATCGTTTTCGACATCGAGATCGTTTTCCTCTATCCGTGGGCTGTGGCGTTTGACCAGATGGGCACCTTCGCACTGGTCGAGATGATCTTGTTCATCGGCGCGGTTTTCATTGCCTACTTCTACGTGCTCCGCCGAGGCGGGCTGGATTGGGATTGAGAATGCAAGCAATCAGGAGTGTTGGCTGAGATGGGCCTGGAGGAGAAGCTTCCCAGCGGTGTGCTGCTGACCACCGTTGAGAATCTGTTCGGCTACATGCGGAGTGCGGCGTTTTGGCCCGCCACGTTCGGTCTGGCCTGCTGCGCCATCGAGATGATGACTTATGGTGCCCCACGCTACGACTCCGGTCGGTGGGGCCAGGAAGTGTTCCGGGCCTCGCCCCGGCAGGCCGACCTGATGATCGTCGCCGGCCGGGTCAGCCAGAAAATGGCGCCGGTGCTGCGCCAGATCTATGACCAGATGCCCAATCCGAAGTGGGTGCTCGCCATGGGTGTTTGTGCCAGCACCGGTGGCATGTTCAACAACTATGCGATCGTGCAAGGAGTGGACCACGTCGTCCCGGTCGACATGTACCTGCCCGGCTGCCCGCCGCGGCCAGAGATGCTGATCGACGCGATGTTCAAGCTACGAGACAAAGTGCGGCACACTCCGATCGGCATCGACGCGATCGAGGCAGCGCAGGAGGCGGAGCAGCGGCAGCTGGAGGCGCCAGCTCTGATTGAGCAGAAGGGCCTGCTTCGATGACGGAAGGCACTCCGAGCAAGCCGCCGCGGAAGCGGACCCGCAAGGCTCCGGCGCCCAAGCCCGAGGACGTACGCGTCGAGCCAGATGAGGCGCCCGCTGGGCCCGGCGAATCGGCTTCTCAGGAGTCCGGGCAGGCTGAGTCGGCCACGGCGAAGTCCGCTCGCACGCCTCCGCGGAAGCGGGCGCGCAAGGCTCCTGCGCCCAAGCCCGACGACGTACGCGCTCAGCCGGCGGAAGTAAGCGCTGAGCCGGGCGAATCGGCTTCTCAGGAGTCTGGGAAGGCTGACTCGGCCAGGGCCAAGTCCGTTCCGCCGCGGAAGCGGCCACGCAAGGCTCCGGCGCCCAAGCCCGAGGACGTACGCGTCGAGCCAGAGGAGGCGCCCGCTGAGCTCGACGAATCGGCTTCTCAGGAGTCCGGGAAGGCTGAGTCGGTCACGGCCAAGTCCGCTCGCACGCCTCCGCGGAAGCGGACCCGCAAGGCCCCAGGGCGCAAGCCCCAGGGCGTGCGCGCTGAGCCGGCGGAAGTAAGCGCTGAGCCAGTACCCTCTGAGCCTGTTGAGTCAATCCACCAAGAGTCCGACGAGAAGGCGCCGATCAAGGGTGCTGTGCCGGAGGGCGAATCGGAGCCGGACGCCGAGACCAAGCCGGAGTCCCTGACGGGGGAGGCGCCCGCTGTCGGCTCGGCCGCGACCGCTGCAGAGGAGGATGAAGCTCAACTAACAGCCGCTGGGCCGACCGCCGAGGTGCTCCAGGTCCGTGAAGGCATGTTCGGCGTGAAGGGCAGCGGCGACACCTCGGGGTATGGCGGTTTGACCCGCGTTGTGGAGTTCCCGGGAGCGGCCATCCCGCCGTTCGGTGGCTGGTGGGATCAGGTGTATGAACGGATCGGTGCGCTGATTCCCAACTTCAGCGACGTGATCACCAAGGTCGTCATCTTCCGCGGTGAGATCACCTTTCATGTGGCGCGACAGCATCTGGCCGATCTCGTCCGATACCTCAGGGACGATGCCCATTTGCGCTTTGAGTTCTGCAGCAGCGTGTCCGGGGTGCACTATCCAGCCGACAAGGACCGTGAGCTGCACGCGGTCTACCACTTGCAATCGATGACCCATAACCGGCGAATTCGGCTGGAGGTATCGGCACCCGATAACGACCCGCACATCCCTTCGGTGGTGGCGACCTATCCGACCGCCGACTGGCATGAACGCGAGACCTACGACATGTTCGGCATCATCTTCGACGGGCATCCGGCCTTGACCCGGATCCTGATGCCTGACGATTGGCCCGGCCGCCCGCAGCGCAAGGATTACCCGCTTGGCGGCATACCGGTGGAGTACAAGGGCGCAACCATTCCACCTCCAGATCAAAGGAGGTCGTACTCATGAGCACAACCGACGAGCGAACCGCCGGGCACTCGACGAGCCCAGAGCAAGATCCTTTTGCTGCCGCCGCCGACGCGGCTGAGGGCCACGTCTACACGGTCACCGGCCAGGACTGGGACTCCATCGTGTCCGAGCAGGCCGAGCGGGGCGACGAGCGAATCGTGGTCAACATGGGCCCACAGCATCCCTCAACGCACGGGGTGCTCCGGCTGATCTTGGAGCTCGAGGGCGAATCGGTAACCGAGGCCCGTTGCGGCATCGGCTACCTGCACACCGGGATCGAAAAAAACATGGAGTTCCGTACCTGGACTCAAGGCGTCACGTTCTGTACCCGGATGGACTACCTCTCGCCCCTCTATCAGGAGGCGACGTACTGCTTGGGCGTGGAGCGGCTGCTCGACATCGAGTCCGAGATCCCCGAGAAGGCCAATGTCATTCGGGTGCTGATGATGGAGCTGAATCGCATCTCCTCTCACCTGGTGTGTATCGCCACCGGCGGCATGGAGATCGGCGCGCTTACCGTGATGACGATTGGATTCCGCGAGCGCGAGAAGGTGCTGGATGCCTTCGAGTTGATCACGGGTCTGAGGATGAATCACGCCTACATCCGGCCCGGCGGCGTCGCTCAGGATCTTCCGGACAACGCGCTGGATTTTGTCAAAGATCTGGTTGTGTGGATGCGTAAGCATCTGCCGGAGTACGCCGCCTTCTGCAACGAGAACCCGGTCTTCAAAGCCAGACTCTCTGGCGTCGGCCATCTCGATCTTGCTGGCTGTATCGCCTTGGGCATCACCGGTCCACCCCTGCGAGCCACCGGCTACGACTGGGACCTGCGCAAGAAGCAGCCCTACTGCGGGTACGAGACCTACGACTTCGACGTGCAGACCTGGGACACCATGGACGCCTACGGACGGTTCCGGATCCGCTTGAACGAGATGTGGGAGAGCCTCAAGATCATCGAACAATGTGTCGAGCGGCTGGACAAGATGCGGGGCGCGCCGATCATGATCGCCGACAAGAAGATCGCTTGGCCGGCCCAGCTGTCGATCGGCTCGGACGGCATGGGCAACTCGAATGAGTACCTCAAGCACATCATGGGTCAGTCGATGGAGGCTTTGATCCACCACTTCAAGCTGGTCACCGAGGGCTTTCGGGTGCCGCCGGGGCAGGCGTATGTCCCCATCGAAAGCCCGCGCGGAGAGCTTGGCGCCCACGTAGTCTCGGACGGCGGAACACGCCCCTTCCGCGCCCACTTCCGCGATCCGAGCTTTACCAACCTGCAGGCTATGCCTGTGATGTGCGAGGGCGCGATGGTCTCGGACGTCGTGGTCGCGGTCGCCTCGCTGGATCCGGTTATGGGCGGGGTGGATCGCTAGTGATGAGGCCTTACTCCTCTTGCGCGGCTCGGTCGACGGGGGTGGAGCGATCCCCGGGCCGGCGTAGCAAACGCGCGGCTTGGGTCGGTACGTCGTGCGCGGATCGCCGGCGCTCAGGATTCAGGCATCTTAGGTTTTCTACGCCAGCCCGGGGCCCGTTCCACCCCCGTCGATACGGCGCGCTCAGCTGCGGTCTCGACCCGATGCCGGGGATCCGGCCATGGCCTGAATTGCGATCGGCGTGGGCTGCTCGGGCGGCCGTAGCAAACCTAAGATGCTTGAAACCCAAGCACCTTCCGCAGGCATACGTGCCGCGATACCTACGCACAAGTTTGCCTAGGCCGTCCGAGCAGCCCACGCCGATCGCCGGATGCGCCTCAAGCCGTTGTCCTGGGCAGAGACTGGTGGGCGCCGAGAAGCGCACGAGGGTGGGAGCGGGAGCATGAGCGACCTCATCGAGCCTCAGGCGCCGTCGCCGAATGGGCATGCGGGCGGGGATGTCGCCTCGGAGGAGCTGGTTGGACACGGGCCTTTTGTCACGCACTTCGACGAGCCGAGCCTGGACTATGGCATCACTGAGACCAAGATCACCGAGAGGACGCTGGAGGAGTTGCGGTCCATTGCGGCTCGGTATCCGCAGGCCCGCTCGGCGCTGTTGCCGATGCTGCACCTGGTGCAAAGCGTCGAGGGCCGGGTGACCCCGGCTGGTATCGAGGCGTGTGCTGAAATCTTGGGCCTGACTGCCGCTGACGTCAGTGGCGTCGCCACCTTTTACACCATGTACAAGCGACGGCCGGTGGGGGAGTACCACATCGGAGTCTGCACCACCGCACTCTGCGCGATCATGGGCGGCGACGAGGTGTACGCGAGACTCCAAGATCATTTAGGGATCGGCAACGACGAGACCACTGTGGATGGCAAGATCACGCTGGAACACGTCGAGTGCAACGCGGCCTGCGACTTCGCGCCGGTCATGATGGTCAATTGGGAGTTCTTCGACAACACCACGCCGGAGAACGCGATCGAGGTCGTTGATCAGTTGCGGTCCGGCGTCGAGGTGCAGTCCACGCGTGGCGCTCGGGTCTGTACCTGGAAGGAGGCCGAGCGGGTGCTCGCTGGGTTCCCCGACGGGCGAGCGGACGAGGGCCCCGCCGCCGCCGGCCCTTCGCTGCTCGGCTTGCGTATCGCCCAGCAGCACGGCTGGACCGCGCCCAGCCCAGAGCGCGTAGCGGACCGACCAGGTGAGGGGAGCCAGTGACCAATCCTTCTACAGCGTCAGGACACGGCCTGCTGACGCCGGTGCTCACGGCCAACTGGGCCGACGAACGCGCCTGGAAGCTGACCAACTACGAGCGTCGCGGAGGATACGATGCGCTCCGCTCGGCGCTGCAGATGGACCCAGCCGACGTCGTCACTCTGGTCAAGGATTCCGGCCTACGGGGCCGCGGCGGTGCGGGCTTTCCGACCGGGATGAAGTGGAGCTTCATCCCGCAGGACAACCCGAAGCCCAAGTACCTCGTGGTGAACGCCGATGAATCGGAGCCCGGAACCTGCAAGGACATCCCGCTGATGATGGCCTCCCCTCACACCCTGGTCGAGGGAGTGATCATCTCCGGGTATGCGATCCGCGCCCACCATGCCTTCATCTACGTCCGGGGTGAGGTGCTGCATGTGGTACGCCGCCTGCAGCAGGCGGTCCGCGAGGCGTACTCCGCCGGGTACGCCGGAAAGAACATTCTGGGCACCGGCTACGACCTGGAAGTTATCGTCCATGCCGGTGCTGGGGCGTACATCTGCGGTGAGGAGACCGCGCTGCTCGACTCACTGGAAGGTCGCCGGGGTCAGCCGCGGCTACGACCCCCCTTCCCAGCAGTCGCAGGCCTCTACGCATGTCCCACAGTGATCAACAACGTCGAGTCGATCGCTTCGGTGCCATCGATCGTCAGCAATGGCGATGACTGGTTCTCCTCGATGGGAACCGAGAAGTCCAAGGGAATGACCATCTACTCGCTGTCGGGTCACGTCACCAACCCGGGACAGTTCGAGGCGCCCATGGGCATCACCCTGCGCCAGCTTCTTGATCTTGCTGGCGGCATCCGCGAGGGCCATCGACTGAAGTTCTGGACACCGGGCGGTTCCTCGACACCGATGCTGACCGACGCCCACCTCGATGTCCCGCTGGACTATGAGGCCATCGCGGGCGTGAAGTCGATGCTCGGCACCAAGGCGTTGCAGTGCTTCGACGAAACCACCTCCGTGGTACGCACGGTGCTGCGCTGGACCGAGTTCTACAAGCACGAATCGTGCGGGAAGTGCACGCCGTGCCGGGAGGGCACCTGGTGGTTGGTGCAGATTCTCAAGCGGATGGAAGCTGGTCGCGCAGAGCAGGGCGACATCGAGAAGCTGCTCGACCTCTGCGACAACATTCTGGGCCGATCATTCTGTGCTCTCGGGGACGGCGCGACCTCGCCGATCACCTCAGCCATCCAGTACTTCCGAGACGAGTTCGAAGACGCCATGCACACCCCGGCCTGGGAGCTCTTTCCCTACGAGCGCAGCACGCTCTTCGTCCGCGAGCCTGCAGGAGCAGGAGCAGGAGCATGAGCATGAGCGTGACTGCAGCAAGCTCATCTGCCGTTGAGCAGCGTGAGAATCTGGTCACCCTGACGATCGATGACGTCGAGGTATCGGTGCCCAAGGGCACCCTGGTCATTCGCGCCGCCGAGCTCATCGGAGTCGAGGTACCGCGATTCTGTGATCATCCTTTGCTCGACCCAGTTGGTGCTTGCCGGCAATGTCTGGTCGAGGTGCCCGACGGCGGAACTGGGCGTCCCATCCCCAAGCCGCAAGCCTCCTGCACCCTTGAAGTCGCGCAAGGAATGAAGATCAAGACTCAGCTCACCTCGCCGATTGCCGAAAAAGCCCAGCGCGGGAACATGGAATTCCTGCTGATCAACCATCCGCTCGACTGTCCCATCTGTGACAAGGGCGGTGAGTGTCCGCTGCAGAACCAGGCGCTGTCGCACGGCTATGCGGAGAGTCGGTTCACCGACGTCAAGCGCACCTTCCCCAAGCCGATCAACATCTCCGCCAATGTCTTGCTGGACCGCGAGCGCTGTGTGCTCTGTGCACGCTGTACCAGGTTTTCCGAGCAGATCGCCGGTGATCCGTTCATCGCGCTCATCGAGCGCGGCGCCCTGCAGCAGGTCGGCATCTATGAGAAAGAACCCCTCGAGTCCTACTTCTCAGGCAACACCATCCAAATTTGCCCGGTGGGTGCGCTGACCAGCGCGGCGTACCGCTTCCGGTCGCGACCTTTCGATCTGATCTCGACGCCCTCAATCGCCGAACATGATGCCTGCGGTTCGGCAATCCGGGTCGATCACCGGCGCGGCAAAGTAATGCGGCGCCTGGCTGGGGACGATCCGGACGTCAACGAGGAATGGATCACCGACAAGGATCGCTTCGCGCACCGCTACGGTGACGGCGAAGACCGCCTCACCGGTCCGCTGGTTCGAGACGGCGACGTGCTCCGGCCAGCGTCCTGGCCCGAGGCGATTGATGTCGCGGTACGCGGCCTCAAGGCAGCTGGGAGCTCGGTCGGTGTCCTGACCGGGGGTCGGCTGCCGCTGGAGGACGCCTACGCCTACGCCAAGTTCGCACGAGCGGTGCTGGGCACGAACAACATCGACTTCCGAGCCCGCCAGCATTCAGCAGAGGAGGCCGACTTCCTGGCCAACGCCGTGGCCGGAACTGGGCAACGCGTCAGCTTTGCTGATCTTGAAAATGCCAGCGCGGTACTGCTGGTCTGCCTCGAGCCCGAAGAGGAAGCCGGCATGATCTTCCTCCGGCTTCGCAAGGCCTTCCGCAAGAAGAACCTCACGTCTTGGACCCTGGCGCCGTATTCGAGCAACGGGGCTCGAAAGATGGGCGCCCAGCTCATTGCCTGCGTTCCCGGCGACGAAGCCGCCGTCCTCGACCAAGTCGACGCCGAGGGCGATACGTCCGGCCAGCGGCTCGCCGAGGTCGCCCTCGACGCCAACTCAGTGATCTTGGTCGGGGAACGGGCCGCGGGTCTTTCGGGGACGTTCAGTGCGTGTCTGCGACTCGCCGAGCGCACCGGCGCCAGGCTGGCCTGGGTGCCCCGCCGGGCGGGGGATCGCGGGGCGGTCGAAGCCGGCTGCCTGCCGACTCTGCTGCCTGGCGGCCGACCGGTCGCGGACGCCGCTGCTCGTGTCGACACCCAAGCGACGTGGGGAGTCGAATCCCTGCCGTCCCTGGAAGGCCGCGACGCCGACGAGATCTTGATCGCCGCCGCTGATGGTGAACTCGCGGCGCTCGTCGTCGCGGGCGTGGATCCGAACGACTTCGTCGATCCGCAAGCCGTGCTGGAAGGGCTTGAGGCAATTGGGTTCATGGTCAGCCTGGAGACCCGGGCCTCCTTGGTCACCGAACGTGCTGACGTAGTTTTTCCGGTCTCGCTGATGCAGGAGCGAGCAGGCACGTTCGTGAACTGGGAAGGCCGGCGCCGGCCGTTCGACATGGTGCTCGAGCAACCCAGCGATATGTCCGACCTCAGGGTGCTGGCCGCCTTAGCCGATGGTTTGGATGCTGACCTGGGATTCCGTACGGCAGCCCAGGCACGCGCAGAACTTGACGAGCTGGGCACCTGGGAAGGCGAGCGCACCGAGGCCCCTGACTATCCCGCATGGGAGCCGGCTGAGCCAGACGCCAGCACCGTGGTACTGGCCACCTGGCGGATGGCCCTCGACGAGAGCCGTGCGCTCGACGGTGAGCCCTACCTTCAGGCGACGGCACGCGAAGCCGAGGCACGGATCAGTCCACGCACCGCGGCAGACGCCGGAATTTCCAGCGTCGCAGTGATCAGTAATGACCGCGGCTCCATCACGCTGCCGGCCGTGCTCGACCCAGAGATGGTCGACGGGGTCATCTGGATGCCTAGCCGTGCCCGAGGTCTGGGAGCTCCACAGCACCTTGCCGCGAGCGGCGGTGATCTTGTGACGATTGGGCCGGCCGATGAGCTTGCCGTCGCAGACGACGACACGGAGGCAAACCCATGAATCCGCTCGCCCCGATGGACCTCGAGGTGTTCTTCAACGACCCATGGTGGGTAGTGGCTCTCAAAGCACTGTTCGCGTTCGTGATCTTGCTGCTGCTCACCCTGTTTACCATCTGGTACGAACGCCGCATCGTTGCCTTCATGCAGCACCGCCAAGGGCCCAACATGAACGGGCCATTCGGGCTCCTGCAATCTCTGGCCGACGGCATGAAACTGATGTTCAAGGAGGACTTCACGCCAACCGCGGCGGACAAGGCCGTGTTCATGCTCGCACCGTTCGTCGTCGCCATTCCGGCGATCACTGCCTTCGCGGTCATCCCCATGGCAGGGATCGTGCGGGTGCCGTTTACCGAGATCACCACACCCTTGCAGGTCACAGATCTGCCAGTGTCGGTGCTCTTCATCGTTGCAATCGCCTCGATCGGGGTGTACGGAATCGTGCTTGCGGGCTGGTCATCGGGATCGACGTACTCGCTGCTGGGAGCGTTGCGCTCCAGTGCGCAGGTGATCAGCTACGAGGTCGCGATGGGTCTGGCGCTGGTTGCGGTCTTCCTGTACGCCGGTTCGCTCTCGACCTCGGAAATCGTCGCCAAACAAGCGGAGCCGGCGACCGTCTTCGGCGTACCGGTCTGGTTTGCCGTGCAGCTGCTGCCGTCGTTCATCATCTATTTGATCTCCATGGTCGGAGAGACCAACCGAGCGCCATTCGATCTGCCGGAGGCAGAGGGTGAGCTGGTGGGGGGGTTCCACACCGAGTACTCCTCGATGCGCTTCGCCATGTTCTTCATGGCCGAGTACATGAACATGATCACGGTCTCTGCGCTGGCCGTCACCCTCTTTCTGGGCGGTTTCCATGCGCCGCTGCCGTTCAACTTGTTGCCGGGTGCCGACAGTGGCTACTGGGGCCTGCTCTGGTTCCTGGTGAAGGTGCTAGTCCTGCTCTTCATCTTCGTCTGGTTGCGCGGCACGCTGCCGAGGCTGCGTTATGACCAGTTCATGCGATTTGGCTGGCGCTGGTTGATCCCCATCTCACTGGTCTGGACCCTCATGATCGCTATCTTGAGGGTGGGCCAGCAGGAGGGCTGGTTCAGCGGCCGCGGGTTCTGGCTGGGCGCCGCTGCGGCATTCGTATTGCTGATCGGCCTGACGTTCCTCGGTGGCGGCAAGGAAGGGCCGAAGGAAGCGGCTGAGGAGCCGATCGCCGAGTTCGATGCCTTTGCCGGCGGTTATCCTGTCCCGCCGATGGGTGGCCAGGTACTGCCCGAGTTTGCCCAGGTCCTCAGAGGTGAGGAGGATCTATCGGCGGCTGGACCGGCCGACGCAGCATCTACCAAGGAAGGGAGTGACGCCTGATGGGGTTCTTCGATCCCGTCGCTGGCTTCGGGGTGACCTTCCGGACGATGTTTCGCAAGACCTTCACGATCGACTACCCCAACGGGCCTCGGGTCACGGCGCCGCGCTTTCACGGCCGGCACCAGCTGAATCGCTGGCCGGATGGTCTGGAGAAGTGTGTCGGGTGTGAGCTGTGCGCTTGGGCCTGCCCAGCCGACGCGATCTATGTCGAGGGCGCGCAGAACACCGAGGAGGAGCGGTTCTCTCCCGGCGAGCGGTACGGGCGGGTCTATCAGATCAACTACCTGCGCTGCATCCTGTGCGGCCTCTGCATCGAGGCGTGTCCCACGCGAGCCCTCACTATGACGAACGAGTTCGAGCTTGCCGACGATACTCGCGAGAAGTTGATCTATGAGAAGTCTGATCTGCTCGCGCCGCTGCTGCCGGGCATGGAGGAGCCCCCGCACGAACGCAGACTGGGTGATGACGAGCGGACGTACTTCCTCGGCCTGCCTGCGACATCTGAGCCGGACGACCGCGCCGGCGACATTAGTGGTGTTGAGCCGCGCCCGATCAACCAGGGCTACCGGCGCAGACGCAAAAATGCGGCGAAGGGCCGGTGAGTATCGTGTTCACGCCCTTGCTGATTCCGCTGGTCACCGGCGCCTCAGTGGCCTTCTGGATGCTTGCCCCTGTGATGATCTTGGGTGCCGTGGGAATGATCGCCGCGCGTAAGCCGGTGCATTCCGCGATGTGCCTCGCGGCAGTGATGATCTCCCTGGCCGTCCAGTACGCCGCGTTGGAGGCACCCTTTCTCTTCGTTGTACAGATCATCGTCTACACCGGTGCGATCTTGATGCTGTTCTTGTTCGTGCTGATGTTGGTGGGTGTCGACATCGCGGAGTCGCTGGTGGAGACGATCAAGGGGCAGCGAACGCTGGCGATCCTCGCCGGTCTGGGTTTCGGCTCGCTCCTGGTTTTCGCCCTGGGGAACGCGATCGTGGGTCCTGCAGCAGGGTTAAGTGCCGCCAATAGTGAAAACGGAGGCAACACCCAAGGTATCGCTGCGCTGGTGTTCAATCGTTATGTCTTCGCCTTCGAAGCCACGTCGGCTCTGCTGATCACCGCTGCCGTCGGGGCCATGGTGCTCGCCCATCGCGAGCGGCTGATCAAGCGTCGGACCCAGGCGGACCTTGCCGCACTCCGGATGAAGCGCTACGCCGAGACTGGCCAGCATCCCGGCCCGCTGCCAACGCCAGGGGTGTTTGCCCGCCACAACGCGGTGGACACGCCGGCGCTGCTACCCGATGGCGGCATCTCGGAGCTCTCAGTTTCGCCGACGCTGAAAGCCCGCGGGGCCGTTCTGGACAGCCGAGACCTCGTCGAACCCGTCGACGAAGTGGTCGAAGCCATCACCAAAGACGAAGCTCCGCACACAACCGAGGACGAGCCGTGACAACAACCAGTTACATCGTCCTTTCGGCGATCTTGTTCACTATTGGCACGGTCGGTTTCATGATCAGGCGCAACGCCATCGTGGCCTTCATGTGCGTTGAACTGATGCTGAATGCCACCAACCTCGCTCTAGTGGCTTTCTCGCGGATGCACGGTGCACTGGACGGTCAGGTCGCTGCCTTCTTCGTGATGGTTGTGGCTGCGGCCGAAGTCGTCGTTGGGCTGGCCATCATCGTGACCATCTTCCGTACGCGCCGCTCGGCCTCAGTCGACGACGCGAATCTGCTGAAGTTCTAAGGACTGGGATGCTCCCACTCGAGATCGTCACGCCCGTGCCGGCCACCGGGTTCTTCACCCTGGCTTGGCTGCTCATCGCCATTCCTGCCGCCAGCTCCGCGGTTCTGCTACTGGTCGGCCGGCGCGCGGACCGATGGGCGCCGTACCTTGGCGCGGCTGCGCCGCTGGCCTCGTTCGCGATCGGTCTCTACTACTTCATTGATTTGCTGGGCCGCGACGAGGCGACTCGTGCTGTGTCCCTGCCGCTGTACAACTGGATCTCCAGCGGAGACTGGCAGATCGACGTCGGATTGCTCGTCGACCAGCTCTCGATCCTTTTTGTGCTGTTGATCACCGGCGTCGGTGGGCTCATCCATGTCTATTCCGTCGGGTACATGGCACATGACGATCGCCGCCGGCGCTTCTTTGCCTTCCTCAACCTCTTTGTCGCCGCGATGCTGCTGCTCGTCCTGGCCGACAACTACCTGGTGCTCTTCGTCGGCTGGGAGGGTGTCGGCCTGGCGTCGTATCTCTTGATCGGCTTCTGGCAGTACAAGCCGGTAGCCGCCACAGCAGCCAAGAAGGCGTTCGTAGTCAACCGGGTTGGTGACATGGGCATGTCCATCGCCGTCATGGTCATGCTCGCTACCTTCGGATCGTCGGCCTTCGTCGACGTCAACACAGGTATGCCCAGTGTGAGCGATACCACTGCGTTGATCTTGGGTCTGCTGCTGCTGCTTGCCGCGTGTGGCAAATCGGCGCAGGTGCCGTTGCAGTCCTGGCTCTTGGACGCAATGGAGGGCCCGACTCCGGTGTCTGCACTGATCCATGCCGCCACCATGGTGACGGCCGGTGTCTATCTCATCACGCGCAGCAATGCGATCTTCACAGAGTCGTTGCCGGCCAGCACGGCCGTCGTGGTAGTAGGAACGGTGACGTTGCTGTTCGGCGCCTGGATCGGCTGCGCGAAGGACGACATCAAGCGAGTCCTGGCCGGCTCAACGATGTCCCAGATCGGCTACATGATGCTGGCCGCCGGCATTGGGCCGGCTGGCTACGCGTACGCGATCTTCCACCTGCTGACACATGGCTTCTTCAAGGCCGACATGTTCCTCGGGGCCGGCTCGGTGATGCATGCCACCAACGATGAGGTCGACATGCGGCGCTATGGGGCGCTCCGGCGGCTGATGCCGATCACCTTCGTCACCTTTGCTGCAGGCTATTTGGCGATCATCGGGTTCCCGTTCACCTCCGGCTTCTATTCCAAGGACCACATCATTGAGGTGGCCTTTGAGCGCGGCGCAGTCGTTGGAGGGCTCGCTCTGCTCGGCGCGGGCATTACCGGCTTCTACATGACCCGGCTGATGTTGATGACTTTCTACGGCGCCAAGCGCTGGCAGCCGGACGTGCACCCCCATGAGTCGCCGCGAGTCATGACGGTACCGCTGGTGTTTCTCGGAATCGGCTCGGTCTTCGGTGGGTTGGTGCTCAACAACTGGATTGTCGGCTGGCTGGATCCCGCTGTCGGCGGCGGAGGTCCGGAGGAAACACCGAGCTTGCTGCATTTCTCAACAGTCGCGCTCGCCAGTCTCGCGGTCGTCGCGATCGGTGTCGGGATCAGTGTGTGGATCTTCGGGCCGCGTCGCGAGATCCCGGTGACGCAGCCGGAGAGCCAGTCCTTCTTCACATTGGCTGGACGTAACGATCTGTACGGCGACGCGTTCAACGAAGCGGTGTTCATGCGGCCCGGGGAGCAGCTCACCTCGGGGCTCGTCAGGATCGAAAACGAAGCAATCGACGGCACCGTCAACAACACAGCCGCAGCTATTGGCGGGATGTCGTCCCGGCTTCGTCGCGTGCAGAACGGCTTCGTGCGCTCCTACGCGCTCACGATGACGTTGGGTGCTGCGATTGTGGGCGTGGTCCTTGTGCTAGGCCGGCTGGGCTAGGGAGGCGAACATGACTATTCCCTGGCTCACCATCCTGGCGCTGCTGCCGGCCGTCGGCGCTGTGGTGCTGATCTTCTCAGGCGTCAAAGCCGCCAAGCAGGTGGCGCTGGCGGTATCGCTGATCACGTTCGCGTTCGCGCTTATCATCGCTACCCAGTTCAAAATCGGCGGTGGCATGCAGCTGGTTGAACAGGCGCCCTGGATCAAGCCACTCGGTGTGTACTACGCGCTCGGACTGGACGGTGTCGGCCTCACTCTGGTGCTGCTAGTGGTGATCATCACCCCGGTGGTGATCATTGCGTCGTGGCGCGATTTTGAGCCCGCTGCTGAGTCGGTGGAGGGATCATCCGCGGCCACTGACAGGGCTGCGACAAGTGCTGGGACCCTCGCTCCGAAGTACGACTCCCGGGTGTTCTTTGCGCTGGTGTTGGCGGTTCAGAGCTGTGCGCTGTACCTCTTCCTCGCCACTGATGTCTTCTTGTTCTACGTGTTCTTTGAAGTCATCTTGATTCCGATGTATTTCCTGATCGGCGGTTTCGGACCCGGACCGCGCAGGACGTACGCCGCGGCCAAGTTCTTGATCTTCGGCTTGCTCGGCGGGTTTGTGATGCTCGCCTCGATCATCGGTCTGTACGTACAGTCGGCCAGGGCGGGGGAGCCGAGCTATTTGCTGAGCACGCTGAGCGAGCTGGACTTTGGTACTGCTACTGGCCGGTGGTTGTTCATCGGCTTCATGTTCGCATTTGCGATCAAGGCGCCGCTGGTGCCGCTGCACACCTGGCTTCCGGACGCGGCCGAGGAGTCCACCGCCGGCGGCGCCACCATGATGGTCGGCGTGATGGACAAGATCGGCACCTTCGGAATGATCAGGTTCTGCCTCGGCCTGTTCCCGGAGGCGAGCCAATGGGCGACGCCGGTGGTGCTGGTGCTGGCCACCATCTCGATCCTGTACGGCGCCATCTTGGCGATCGGCAGCCGGGACATCATGCGGTTCATCGCATACACATCCATTAGCCACTTCGGCTTCATCGTGCTCGGCATCTTCGCGTTCACCAGCCAGAGCCTGACAGGGTCCACGCTCTACATGCTCAACCACGGGATGGCGACCGCCGCCCTCTTCGTCATGGCCGGATATCTGATCAAGCGTCGCGGCTCGCGCGATATGAACGACTACCGCGGCGTGGATCGGGTGGCTCCAGTGCTCGCAGGCCTGCTGCTGTTCGCCGGGCTAAACACCCTGTCGTTGCCTGGCCTGGCCAGCTTTGTGTCAGAGTTCATGGTGCTGGCTGGCACGTTCGGCCGGCACCCCGCGTACGCGGTGATCTCTACCATGGCGATCGTGCTTGCCGCGCTCTACATCTTGATCATGTACCAGCGGACGATGACTGGGCCGGTTCCCGCCGAAGTCCAGGAGAAGGTCACCGAGCTCAACGGTCGGGAGCGGCTCGCCATGGCTCCGCTGGTGGTGCTGATCTTGCTACTGGGCGTCTTTCCGAAACCCATGCTGTCGATCATCGAACCGTCCACCCAAGCCACAATGCAGCACGTGGGCGTGACTGATCCGGAGCCGAGGGTCAGCGCTGAGGGAGGTCGCTGATGAGCATCTCTGCGCTGCTCCCGATGGAGATCGCCGCACCCAACATCGAGTATGGCCTGTTGGCGCCGGTTCTGATCGTCTTTGCAGGAGCCTGCCTTGGCGTACTGGCAGAGGCGGTTGTTCCGCGCCAGCTGCGTCGTGCTGTTCAGCTCGTGGTGACGATTTCATCTTTGGGATCGGCCTTGGCAATCACGTTGTTGAACTGGGCATCCGAAGCTGAGGCGGTGGTGGCTGTCGGGTCATTGGCCCTCGACGGACCAACCTACTTCATGTGGACGATCGTGATCATCTTCAGCGCGGCGTCGTTGCTCATGTTCGCCGAAACCAAGATCGAGAACGCAAGTGTTTTTGCACCGCAAGCCGCGGCTGTTCCCGGTACGCCTGCCGAGCGGGAGGCGATCAGGAGCCGCGTCGAGCACACCGAGGTCTTCCCGCTTGCACTCTTCGCCGTGTTAGGGATGATGCTTTTCCCGGCATCCAACGACCTGATCACCATGTTCGTCTCCTTGGAGATCTTGTCGTTGCCGCTTTATCTGCTGTGCGGGCTCGCGCGGCGACGTCGGCTGCTGTCGCAGGAGGCTGCACTCAAGTACTTCCTGCTGGGAGCACTGTCGTCTGCTTTCTTCATTTATGGGGCCGCCTTGCTTTATGGCTATTCCGGCTCGTTCACCTTGTCGGCGATCGACGACGCGATCCGTAATGGCACGCAAGGTCAGGGCTTGCTCCTTGCCGGAATGGCTCTGATTGGGGTTGGCCTGCTGTTCAAGTTCAGCGCAGTACCCTTCCACTCCTGGACTCCGGATGTGTATGCAGGAGCTCCGACACCGGTGACGGGATTCATGGCGGCCTGCACCAAGATCGCCGCCGTGGGTGCCTTGATGCGCGTGTTCTATGTCGGGTTGGGCGCCGATCGATGGGACTGGCAGCCACTGATGGCGATTATTACCGTTGCCACAATGGTGGTGGGCTCGGTGTTGGCGATCACCCAAACTGACGTGAAGCGCATGCTGGCGTACTCCTCGATTGCGCACGCGGGTTTCATGATGACCGCTTTCGTGGGAGCGTCGCAGGCCGTGACTGGCAGCGAGTCAGGGTCGTTGACCAGCATCTCCTCGGTGATGTTCTACTTGGTCGCGTACGGGGCTGCGACGATCGGTGCGTTTGCGTTGCTGACGATGGTCCGTGATCCCAGCGGCGAGGCGTCCCTGCTCAACAGCTGGGTCGGTCTGGGCCGCCGGGCGCCACTTGCCGCGACGATCTTTTCGATCTTCATGCTGAGTTTCGCGGGCATCCCGCTGACCAGTGGCTTCGTCGGAAAGTGGGCAGTGTTCGCCGCCGCCTGGAGCGGCGGCGTCGAGTGGCTGGTAGTCGTCGCGGTGGTGATCAGCGTGGTGGCGGCCTTCTTCTACATCCGCGTCATCGTGCTGATGTTTTTTGCGGAGCCGAGAATCATGGCCACCAGCGTGGTACGCCCTAGTTGGACCACGCTCACCGCGGTCGGCGTTGGCGTGGTCGCGACGGTAGCCTTCGGGGTGTTTCCGGGCCCGCTATTGGCTCTCGCGCAGCAAGCAGGTGAGTTCATCCGCTGACGGTAAGGGGAAGATGGAGGTGCTGGCTCAACGGACGCAGGACGAGGTTTTTGAGTCATCTGTCCGAGCCCAGCTCGAGGTGATCGAGGCCGCACTGCTCGAGGCTGCCGAGGCGGACTCTGACATGGTCACCGAGGCCGCGCAGCACATCATCGCCGCTGGTGGAAAGCGGTTCCGGCCGCTGCTGGTCGTGTTGGGCTCCCATCTCGGCCCCTACGCTGAGGCCGACGATGTGGTGAAGGCGGCGGTCGTCGTCGAGTTGACCCATGTGGCCAGCCTCTACCACGACGACGTCATGGATGAGGCTCGGATACGCCGAGGCTCAGCGAGCGCCAACTCGCGCTGGGGCAACACCGTGGCCATCCTGGTCGGTGATCTGTTGTTCGCCCGTGCTTCAGATATCGTGAGCGATCTTGGTCCGGAGTTTGTACGGATCCAGGCGCGTACCTTCTCCCGGCTGGTGCAGGGCCAGATCGCGGAAACCGTTGGGCCCCTTGGTACAGATCCGCTGGACCACTACCTCACTGTCGTGGCGGACAAGACGGGCTCCTTGATCGCAACGTCGGCGCTGTTCGGGTCCAAGATCTCCGGTGCGACGCCGCACCTGCAGCGGATCATGGCCGACTTCGGTGAGCAGATTGGTGTGGTGTTCCAGCTCAGCGACGACATCATCGACATCACCAGCGCTGACACCGGCAAGACGCCCGGGACCGACCTTCGCGAGGGCATCGCGACGCTGCCGACGCTGTTGGCCCGCAAGTCGACTGACCCGGCCGATGCCCGGCTGCTCGAGCTGCTGGACTGCGACCTGCACAACGACGCTGCGCTGCGGGAAGTACTCGACCTGCTGCGAAACCATCGCTGCATCGATGAGGCTCGAAACGAGGTCCGCCGCCGCGCCGAAGCCGCGCGCGCGCTTCTTCAGCACCTCCCGACAGGCACGGCTCGAGACGCCCTCGACGACCTTTGCACAACCGTCGTGACGCGTACCGCCTGAAACGGTAGTGCAAGGGTCGTCGGCTCCGCAGCACCGGCATTACGTCGTTGATCAACAGCTCATCCCAGCTGAAGACCCAGTTAGTTGCTACCAGATCTTGACCCGCTGTTTCTCGTCCAGCCAGAGTGCGTCGGATTTTCCTACGTTGAAGGCAGCGTAGAACTCCGGGAGGTTCCGAACGATCTGGTTGCAGCGGAACTCAGGCGGCGAATGTGGGTCTGTCGCCAACCGCTGCAGCACCATTTCGGTACGCACCTTGGCCTGCCAGACCGACGCCCAGCTGAGGAACAGTCGCTGGTCGGGGGTATAACCGTCTAGCTCGGGCTCAGGGCTGCTCTCGTGGGCAATCTGGTACGCCTTGTAGGCAATCGAGAGCCCGCCAAGATCACCAATGTTCTCGCCAATGGTCAGCTGGCCGTTGACTCGATGCCCCGGCGCCTGCGCTGGCTCCAAGACCTCGTACTGGGCGATCAGCGCCTTGGTTCGTTCTTCAAAGGCCTCACGGTCCTTGTCGGTCCACCAGTTGCGCAGCGCTCCGTCACCGTCACAAGTGGAGCCTTGATCATCAAAGCCGTGGCCGATCTCGTGTCCGATCACCGCGCCGATGCCGCCGTAGTTCACAGCGTCATCAGCATGCTCTTTGAAAAACGGCGGCCGCAGGATGGCAGCCGGGAAAACGATCTCATTCTTCAGTGGGTGATAGTAAGCGTTGACCGTCTGCGGCGTCATCAGCCATTCCTCGCGGTCAATGGGCTGGCCGATCTTGTTCAAAGCGCGGTTGACTTCGAAATCGGCTACCCGCATCACGTTGCCGATCAAGTCGTCCCGACTGATCACCAAAGAGGAGTAGTCCCGCCATTTCGTCGGGTAGCCGATGTGCGGACGGAACTTGGCGAGCTTAGCGAGCGCGCTGTCCTTGGTCTCGGCGGTCATCCAGTCAAGATCGGTAATGGAACGCCGGTACGCCTCGATCAGATTGGCGACCAGGTGATCCAGCCGCTGCTTGGCGACGGGCGAGAAGTAGCGATCGACGTAGATCTTGCCGACCGCCTCACCCACTGAGACCTCTACCAGCGCCACGCCTCGTTTCCAGCGCTCGCGAAGCTCGGGGGTGCCCAGCAACACCGTCCCATAGAAGCGGAAGTTCTCATCGACGAAGGCGTTCGACAGATAAGGAGACAGCGAACTGATCACCTTCCAGCGTGCCCAAGCCCGCCAGGCCGACAGCCGGTCCTCGGTGAGCAGCGCCGACACCTCCGTGAAGAAGGACGGCTGCATCGCCACCAGCTCACCCATCTTCTCCTCCGCAATATCACCTCCCGCCAGGAACTCCCTCCAGCGCAGACCGGGACAGCTGGCCACGAACTCATCCAGGCTCATCAGGTTGTACATCAGTCGGATGTCTCGGCATTTCACCTTGTCCCAGTGGGTTGCCGCGATCTCGGTCTCCAGATCGAACACCTGCTGCGCGTGGGCTTCCGGGTCCTCGATTCCTGCGAGCGCAAAAGATGCCGACACGTGTGCCTGGTACTGCGCACGAATCGCGGCGTAAGCATCGAGGCGGTAATACTCCTCGTCGGGCAGGCCCAATCCCCCTTGTCCGGCAAACATCACGTATCGGTTCGGGTCGCCCGGGTCAGGTTCCGCCTGAAGCGCCACCAGCCCAGGCACCGCCTGACGCGCGAAGCCACCCACCATCCGTGTGAGCTCTGACAGGGTCTCGACGGAATCGATTGCTGCCAGCAAAGGCAGGATTGGGCTCGCGCCGGCGCTCTCGACCGCGTTCTCGTCCATGAAGCTGGCGTACAGGTCGGCGATCCGAGCTTCGTCCGAGCCAGGCTCACCACCCTCAAGTGTCGTGATGATGTCGCGTACAGCCGCTTCAGCTTGATCGCGTAGCTCCATGAAGGCACCGGTCAGGGGCTTGTCAGCCGGGATCTCCGTGGTGTTGAGCCATGTCCCGTTCACATGGCGGAAAAGATCATCTTGAATACGGACGTCTGGGTCGAACGTGGAGAAGTCAATTGCAGGCCTCTGAGTTGAAGTCTCAGTCACCCGGTCATGCTACCGATCAGTAGCCACCGCTAAAGCAGTCAGAGCCACTTGATGCTGAGCCGCTTCGTCGTCACCTTGACGACAGCGACCGACCTGCCGGTTAGCTCGCCGGAGCACTTGCCGGATCGCCCCCGATAGGTGCAGCTGCCAGTGAGCCTCAAGTTGAGCGGAATCTCGATATGTGCCTGCGTTCCGCCAAGAGAAACCTTGGCTTTCCGGAATGGATCACTCCCGACTTGCCGCCACGTGATCGTGCTTGTGTTGTAGCTGTACTTGGACTTGAAGTTCATCGGGCAGTTCTTTGGACTGAGCGAATTGGCTTCGAGGCACCCGTTGTAGCTCTTCCTGGTGGCTGAGATGACGGCTTTTTTGCCCGACTTGGTCAGCTGGCTCTGGATGCGGTAGGTGTCGGCCTCGACGTATGGACTTTTCACGAGCACGACGTTCTTCGATCCGTAGCCGACATACGGCAGCCCGGTGGTGAAGGCGTACGAGCCGGGTAGCACCGCGACCGAATCCTGGTCCACGTCCACCCCATTGATCTTGACGGGAACAGATCCGCCAACGATAAAGCCGATATCGAGATCCTTGACGGTACGACTGAGCTTCCAGGTCTCTCCCTCCTTCACTACGTCGAATGATTCGCTGACGGCAGAGTTGCCGAGGGTGTATGTGGCCGAGACGGACGTCGCGTTCTGATCATCGACAACAGGCACCTGGATCTCGGTCAGCTCGGCGCGCTCGCTGGATTTGGCGAGCACTTCATTAGTCAGCAAAGGACCCGTGGGCGCTGGATCGGCTGCATAGGACAGGGCGGCGACGGCATCACCGGCGGCAAGAGCCTGGAGGTAGCCCATCACCGCATCTGAAGGGCGTTGCGCATTCTGTGGAGCAGCGCTCTGCGATTGGTTCTGCTGTACCTGAGTACTGCTGCCAGAACTGGCGGCCTGCCTAGTGCGCGTCGCCACGACCACTGCAAAGACGGCCATCAGAATTACCGCCAGCGCGGCCGCCCCGATGATGATCAGGATCTTGCCTCTGCCCTTGCGCTGCGGCGTGGGTTCGCCTGGGCCTGGGCCGTATGAGCCAGGCGGTGGTGATCCATATGGATCGGGCTGAGCGGCGGCCTGCCATTCCGTGGTCTGCTCGTCGGGGGCAAAGGGTCCGAATGGGTAGCCAGAGCTGGTTGGCGGTCCGCCGGGAGACGGCTGTTGCGGATACCCGTACGGTGACAGCGGCTGTCCCGGACCTGAGCCGGACCCTTGGTCTGGCATCGGTGGCTGAGGGCCACCGTACGGGTTGTTCGAGCTCATGGTTCGTCTCCTGACCGGTCCGTGCTCAATGAGCGACTCTAATCAGCCAGGCTGTGGGCCGTGGGCTCCTCGCAGAAGTAGCCGGATCTGAGACGCTTCTCAGGGTCCGCGCAGGCAACCTAACGAACTGTCCAGGTGTCCCCGCCATTGATCATTGCCTGGAGGGCGTCGTCGTCGTTGCCCAGACTGGCGGCCAGGGCCACCTGGTCGCGGGCCAGGTCGTCGTACGTAGGCGCCTCCACATCCCGGAAGATGCCAATTGGTGCCCGGTGCAGCACGCCGGCATCGGTCAGTCGGGAAAGCCCGAAGGCGAACGACGGATCCTCCAGGTGAGCATCGTGTACCGCCAACGCGTCCTCACCGACCTCGGCCACCTCAGCGATAGAGAACGTGCCGGTCCGTCGATCCCGTACGACGCCGAGGTGCCCGTCGACGCCAAAGCGGATCGGCTCGCCATGAGTCAACGGAATGATCGCATCCGCCGAGGTCGCCCGGTCCTTGATGGCATCGAACGCTCCGTCGTTGAAGATCGGGCAGTTCTGGTAGATCTCGACCAGTGAGCTGCCGCGGTGCGCGGTCGCCGCTCTGAGCACGCTTGTCAGGTGCTTGCGGTCGGAGTCGATCGTCCGCGCAACGAAAGTTGCCTCAGCGCCGAGCGCCAGCGAAACGGGATTGAACGGGTTGTCCAGCGAGCCCATGGGTGTCGACTTGGTGATCTTGCCGATCTCCGATGTGGGGGAGTACTGGCCCTTGGTAAGCCCGTAGATTCGATTGTTGAACAGCAAGATCGTCAAGTTCACGTTCCGGCGCAGCACGTGAATCAGGTGGTTGCCACCGATGGAGAGCGCGTCGCCGTCACCAGTGATCACAAAGACTGCGACGTCCTCGCGTGCGGTCGCAACGCCGGTGGCGATCGCAGTCGCGCGGCCGTGGATCGAGTGCAGGCCGTAAGTGTCCACGTAGTAAGGAAAACGTGACGAGCAGCCAATCCCAGAGACGATCACGGTGTTCTCACGCTTGATCCCGAGTTCAGGCATGAAACCCTGGAAGGCGGCGAGCACCGCGTAGTCGCCGCAGCCAGGGCACCAGCGGACCTCCTGATCCGTGGTGAAATCCTTGCGGTTCAACGGCTGCAAGGACAGGGGTACGCCGGCAAGGCCGCGATGACTCTGGTCCTCGCTGCCGTGCGCGGACGCCTCTTGAACGGTCCTTGGGTGATCAAGCTCCGAACGTAGCTGATCGACGGCGGTCACGAATTCGTTCCTTCCAAGTGTTGGGCACCGCTCGCGCGGCCGACGCTCGCAGTGCGGTCCAAGTGATCGATCTCGGTTTCAAGATCACGAGCGAGTTCGCCAAGCGAGATCGGCAGCCCGCGAACCCTGGAGTAGCTGTGAATGTCCACCAAGTACTTCGCCCTCAGCAGTAGGGCCAGCTGACCGAGGTTCATCTCCGGAACGATCACTCGATCGTAGTTATGCAGGATTTCACCCAGATTTGCGGGGAACGGATTCAGGTGCCTCAGGTGGGTGTAGGCGATCAACCGACCGGTCTTGCGTACCCGGCGCGCTGCGGCGACGATCGGCCCGTAGGTGGAACCCCAACCAAGCACCAAGACCCGCGCGTGGCTGCCGTTCGAGTCCACTGGGTCGTCGACGATCAGGTCAGGAATGTCTTGGACGATTCCGTCGATCTTGGCTCGCCGGGTGCGGACCATCTCCTCGTGGTTGGCCGGGTCGTAGGACACGGCGCCGGTGTCCTTTGCCTTCTCGATGCCACCGATGCGGTGTTGCAGCCCGGCGGTTCCAGGAATCGCCCACGGCCGCGCAAGGGTCTCAGGATCCCGCAGGTACGGCAGGAAGACCGGCTCACCGGCCTTGTCCGTGGCATTGGCCGCGCTCGCGAACTGTGGGTCGATCGCCGGGATGGCACTGAGGTCAGGGATCGGCCACGGCTCTGCGCCGTTGGCAATGTAGCCATCGGACAAGATCACGACGGGGGTCCGGTACTTGATCGCCAACTGCACTGCTTCGAGCGCAGTGGGGAAGCAATCGGCGGGAGACTGGGCTGCCAAGACTGGCACTGGGGCCTCACCATTGCGGCCGAACATCACCTGCAGCAGATCGGCTTGCTCGGTCTTGGTCGGCATGCCCGTGCTGGGTCCGGCGCGCTGGATGTCGCAGATGATCAAGGGCAGCTCGGTGGCAACGGCCAGTCCGATGGTCTCCGACTTCAGGGCGACGCCGGGTCCGGAGGTGGTGGTGACTCCCAGATGGCCCGCGAAGCTCGCGCCGAGCGCGGCACCTACTCCGGCAATCTCGTCCTCGGCCTGGAATGTGGTGACACCGAATCGCTTGTGTTTGCTGAGCTCGTGCAGGATGTCAGACGCCGGAGTGATCGGATAGGAGCCGAGGAAGAGCGGCAGGCCGGCTTTCCTCGATGCGGTGATCAGGCCATACGCGAGCGCCAGGTTTCCTGAAATCTGGCGGTACGTTCCTGCCGGCATCGGCGCCGGCGCAACCTCGTAGGTGACGGCGAACACTTCGGTGGTCTCGCCGAACGCATATCCGGCCTTGAATGCGGTGATGTTGGCGTCGCGGATTGCAGGCTTGGAGGCGAACTTGGTGGCCAGGAAGTTGATCGTGCCGTCAGTGGGCCGGTGAAAGAGCCAGGTCAGCAGCCCGAGCGCGAACATGTTCTTGGCACGGGTGGCGTCCTTGCGGGTGAGACCGAACTCCTTGACCGCTTCGACGGTCATGCCGGTCAGATCCAGAGCGTGCACCTGGTAGTCGTCGAGCGAGCCATCGGTGAGCGGATCGCTGTCGTAGCCGACCTTTGCCAGGTTGCGCTTGGTGAAGTCCGCTGAATCGGTGATGATCACGCCGCCCCGGGGAAGGTCGTCGATGTTGGCCTTGAGCGCTGCCGGATTCATCGCGACCAGCACATCCGGCCGGTCGCCGGGAGTCATGATGTCGTAGTTGGCGAAGTGCAGCTGGAAGCTGGACACGCCAGGCAGCGTGCCGGCGGGTGCCCGGATCTCGGCAGGAAAGTTAGGCAGCGTTGAGATGTCGTTGCCGAATACTGCCGAGTCGGAGGTGAACCGATCGCCGGTGAGTTGCATGCCATCGCCCGAGTCACCGGCGAACCGGATCACGACCCGGTCGAGGGTGTTGACTTGCTCCACTGCTCTGCGTGCCTTCTTCCTTGGCGTGCCTGAATCCGCTGGTGAGTGTCAGGGGGTTCGTGGCTGCGATCTCCGCTGAGGCTGCCAATGACCCCATGATAGGCAGGCCTTTCTGTGGATTAGGGGACTTTCAGTTCATGAGAACCCATAACAAACTCATTGCAGGTGGTCGCGACGGCTTGCTCACTGGGCCGGATTACCGTGGAGCTATGCGGTGGGTCGACTGGTACGGCGACGGATCGCTGTACGTGCTGGACGTCGCACTGGCGTGTTGCGCTCTGGAATTTGACGCTGCCGCGCCTGGTGCTGCGGCGCCGCTGCCACCCCTTGACGACCGGGCGCAGGTCGCGGTGGTCATCTCCGGCACGGTGACGGATCGGCTGGCGTCAGCCATGGCGGCGATCGTCGACGGCTGCGAGCAGCAGGCGGGACGTCGCCCGACAGTGGTCTCGTTCGGGGCATGTGCGTCGTCCGGTGGTCCGTACTGGGATTCGTATGCTGTGACCAAAGGTGTTGATCAGCTGCTGGCCGTGGACGCGTACGTCCCGGGTTGCCCACCTCCGCCGGAAGCGCTGTCGGCGGTGCTGGATCAGCTCGCTGGGCGGAGGGTGTCGTGACCGAGGTGGCGCCTGAGGGGTGGGTGGATGCGGTTGAGGCGCTGCAGGCGGAAGGTTTCGATTATTTCGACTGGCTGGGCTGCGTCGATGAGATCGGACGGCGTGATTGTCTGCGGGTGGTTCTGGTCGTACGGAACCTCTCGCGCCAGGCTGAGCCGAG
>JBKOUS010000166.1:0-16544 GCA_046723505.1 Actinomycetota bacterium | reverse complement strand
CTGCTCGGCATCGTCATCATGATCGTCTCCTACGTCGTCCAGCTGTCGAACCAACGCAAGGAGCGCCGATCATGAGCGACGCAATCCCCGGCAGCCATCGCCCAGCCGTGGTAGCAGCTGAAGGATTCCCGGTTCTTGTAGAGCGCGATCGGGATGAGGAAGCCCAGGCGGAGCGCCAACGGCCGCGCAAACCGACGAGTTGGTTGTTGACCGTCTTCGTGCTGATCTGCGTCGGTTACTTCCTGCTTCCGCTGTTCTGGCTGGTCGTCGCCTCCACCAAGTCCAACGACGACCTCTTCACGAGCTTCGGGTTGTGGTTCGCCAACTTCAACCTGCTCGAGAACATTCAAACCGTGCTGACCTTCCAGGACGGCATCTTCATCCGTTGGGCACTCAACTCGCTGATCTACGCGGTGGTCAGCGCGGTTGGCGCCGCTTTCCTGGCGACGGCGGCCGGGTACGCGTTCGCCAAATATCAGTTCCCTGGCAGCACCGTGTTGTTCTCGATCACCCTTGGCGCGATCATGATCCCCCTCGCCGCGCTAACAGTTCCCACCTACCTGCTGTTCGCGAAGGCAGGCCTGACCGACACGTACTGGGCCATCATCCTGCCCTCGCTGGCCACTCCGTTCGGGGTGTTCCTGATGCGCGTTTATGCCGCGGACGCCGTCGACGACGCACTGATCGAGGCTGCTCGGGTCGACGGCGTCGGAGAGCTGCGAATCTTCTTCACGGTCGCCCTGCGACTCCTGTTGCCCGGTTCGGTGACTGTCCTGCTCTTCACCCTCGTGGCGACCTGGAACAACTACTTCCTGCCACTGATCATGCTCAACTCAGCTGACCTTTTCCCCCTTCCGGTCGGACTGGCACTGTGGCAGTCGACTGCCGCAGGTGGATCGGGTTCGCGGGCACTGTTCTCCACAGTGATCACCGGTTCGTTGTTGTCGATAATTCCGTTGGTCATCGCGTTCTTGTTCCTGCAGCGCTATTGGCAATCTGGCCTTGCTACCGGTGGCGTCAAGGCCTGACTCGCTTCGAGAGGACATCAGGGATGGTTTCACCACGAGATCGCGTACTCTTCGGCGCCGCCTACTACCACGAGTACCAGCCGAGCCCCCGGCTAGACACCGATTTAGATCTGATGGCCGAAGCCGGATTCTCGGTCATCAGGGTCGGTGAGTCGGTGTGGACTACCTGGGAACCGGAGGAAGGCCGATTCAACCTGGATTGGCTCGCGCCTGTGCTCGATGGTGCCCATCAGCGCGGCATCAGAGTCGTTCTGGGCACCCCGACCTATGCCGCCCCGCCCTGGTTGGCGCGTCGCTATCCGGAGATCGCCGCCGAGACCTCTACCGGCCAACGAATGCCGTGGGGTGCCCGGCAGGAGATCGACTACACCCACCCCGCATTCAAGTTCCATGCCGAACGCGTCATTCGGAAGATCACCTCCCGCTTCGCAGCCCATCCCGCCGTCATCGGCTTCCAGGTCGACAATGAACCCGGCATGCTGCTGTTTCACAACCACGGCGTGTTCCAACGCTTCGTGGACGAGCTGCGTCATACCTACGGCACGGTGGAAGCGCTCAACGAGGCGTGGGGGCTGGTCTACTGGTCCCACAAGCTCACCACGTGGGCGGACTTGTGGACACCAGACGGCAACTGCCAGCCCCAGTACGATCTCGCCTGGCGCACTTTCCAAGCCAAGCTGACCACGGAGTTCATCGCCTGGCAGGCCGACATCGTGCGCGAGTACTCCCGCGATGACCAGTTCGTCACGACCTGCATCGCTTACGAACGGCCGACAGTCGACGACGCAAACCTCACCCGCGCCCTCGACGTAACGGCCGGAAACCCTTACTACGGAATGCAGGACGCGCTCGCCGTGCCCAGCACCAACGTGACTGCTCAGGGCTGGACGACCTCAGGGGCATGGAGCCTGTTCCTCTCAGCGGATCGCATGCACGCCTCCAAGCAGGCGCCCTTCCTGATCACCGAAACCAACGCTGGCGCGATCGGCGGATCTGCGATGAACTTTCCTGCCTTCGATGGACAGTGGCGGCAGGCTGCATGGGCATTCGTCGCTCGTGGCGCGGAGATGATCGAGTATTGGCACTGGCACACCAATCACTTCGGCACCGAAACGTACTGGGTCGGCGTCCTCCCGCACGACCAGCAGCCGGGACGCGTATATGCGGAGCTGAGTCGGCTCGGCGCCGACTTCCGTGCAGCCGGTTCCCGCGTCGTTGGACTACGGCCGGACGCCTACATCGGCCTGCTGTACTCGTCTCGATCCAAGTGGGCGTTGGCCTTTCAGGCGACCTTTCCTAAGCCGGGCACGACCAGTGTCGCATCTCTGTCCGACATGGATCAGCGGTCCTACCATCGGATCTTCGAAGCGTTCTACCGCGGTACTTTCGATGCCCGGGTGCCGGCGCGTCTCATCCACGACGTCCAGATCATCGGGGGCGACGGCAGTCGCCAGCTCGAGCCAGCCGCGCTGGCCGCCGAGCTGCCTGTCTTGGTCGTGGCTGGTCTGCTGGTCGCCGATGACGCTCTCTTGACCTGGCTGCGGGACTACGCTGCCGCCGGCGGCCATCTTGTGATCGGTCCGCGCACCGCGTACGGCGACGAGGAAGGTAGGGCTCGGCTCGAGGTCAAGCCGGCGCACCTGGCAGAGGGCGGAGGCGTTCGCTATCAGGAGTTTTCCAACGTCACCGAACCGCTACGGGTGGTTGCCGAAATGGACGCGATCAACCTGTCGGAAGGAGCTGCGGCGACAAGCTGGGTTGACCAGCTCATCAGCGACGGGGCGAAGGTAATCGTCGGCTACGACCACCCACACTTCGGTCGGTTCCCGAGCGTGGTGTCCAGCGAGTACGGTCAGGGTCGAATCAGCACGGTCGGCACCGTGCCGAACCCAGTCTTTGCAGCTGATCTTGTTCAATGGCTCGCTCCTCGGGCGGCGCAGAAAGAGCCATGGGGTGGGCTGCCTGCGTCGGTGACCGTGTACTCGGCAACCAATCAGGTTGGCGAGCGGATCCACGTGGTCCACAACTGGAGTTGGACGCCGGTCCAGCTCACACTTCCCCATGAGATGGCTGATGTTCTCGACGAAGGGGCAAATCCGATGCGAGACCTTGAGCTCGGCCCCTGGGACGTCCGAGTTCTCGCCGAATGACGCATGTCCGGAGCGACGGGTTAGGAACTCGCTTGAGTGTGTTCGATGGCTGCTCGTTCTACAGGTAGGGCGGCGATGTATCGCTGCATGAAGGCGTCGAAGCCGGCGACCTCGGCCGGGTCCGGGTCTACCGTCAGCAGGTCGGTGTCGGCGAATACGTGGGTATTCAGGAAGTCGTCCAGCGTCTGGCCGCCGGTTTGATGGACGAGGTACGCCGCGAGGACTGCGATTCCCCAGGCGCCGCCCTCGGCAGCGACCTCGCCGACCGAGACGGGGGTGTTGATGGCGGCAGCGAGGAAGTTCTGCGCAACGCCCTTGGTCTTGAACAGGCCCCCGTGTGCGAACATCCGCTCAAGCCGTACGCTTTCAATCTTCTGTAATACGTCCATGCCGATCCGCAACGTGGCCAGGGATGCGAATAGGTGGGTGCGCATGAAGGTGGCGAGATTGAAGCTGCCGTCCGGGGAGCGGAGGAAGAGCGGGCGACCTTCGTCGAGTTCGGTGATTGGCTCGCCCGAGAGGTAGTTGTAAGCCAACAGCCCGCCGCAGTCGGGCTCACCGTCCCGAGCGGCGATGAACAAGGTCTCGAAGATCGTGGCGGTATCGACGTCGGCACCGAGTGCTTCGGCAAATTCCGCGAACAAGCCGACCCACGCATTCAGTTCGCTGGCGCCGTTGTTGCAGTGCACCATCGCCACCGGGTCGCCGGCTGGTGTGGTGACCAGATCCAGCTCGCGGTGTACTTGTTTGAGTTCGTGCTCGAGCACGATCATCGCGAAGATGCTCGTGCCGGCGCTGACGTTCCCGGTGCGTGGTGCCACTGAGTTGGTTGCGACCATGCCGGTCCCAGCGTCGCCCTCGGGTGGGCACATGGGGATTCCCGGGTGCAGCCGTGCGGCCGGGTCGAGCAGTTTGGCGCCAGCTTCGGTGAGCTCGCCGGCCGGCTGGCCGGCGGCTGCGATCGTGGGCAGCAGGTCGCCCAGCCGTAGCTCCACTCCGGCCGCGGCGGCAAGTTGATCGAATCGCCGGAGCATCCTCGCGTCGTAGCTGCCGGTCGCGATGTCGATCGGAACCATCCCGCTGGCATCTCCGATGCCGAGGACCTGCTGGCCGGTGAGCTGCCAGTGGACATAGCCGGCCAACGTCGTCAAGTGCGCGATGCTGCCGACATGCTCTTCACCGTTCAGGATGGCCTGGTAGAGGTGCGCGATGCTCCAGCGGTGGGGGATGTTATGTCCGAACTCGGTGCTCAGGCGTTCGGCGGCCTTGCCGGTGTTGGTGTTGCGCCAGGTTCGGAACGGCGTCAGCAGTTCACCGTCGGAGGCGAAGGCGAGATAGCCGTGCATCATCGCCGAGACTCCGAGCGCGCCAACCGAGATCAGCTCAACGTCGTAGCGTCGCCGGACGTCGGCAACCAGAGTGGCGTAGCACGCCTGGAGCCCGCCCCAGACCGCCTCCAACGAGTAGGTCCAGGTCCGCTCGATGAACTGGTTCTCCCAGTCGTGGCTTCCCACCGCAATCGGCGCATGGTCCGGTCCGATCAACACCGCCTTGATGCGCGTCGACCCGAGCTCGATTCCCATAGCGGTGCGGCCCTCGATGATGGCTTGGCTCGTGTTGGTCCCCATGTCACTTACCCTTCCTGGCTGTCTAGCGGCCCTGGGCGAGACGGTACTAGGCCTGGTTCCAGCGGATGCGATCCGTGAAGTCGCACCGATTGGTGGCACGGTCGATGATCAACAACTCGACGCCAGTGAGGTTGGCGAAAATTGACCGGTATAGCCCTCGGCCTGAGCCGCTGCACGGCCAGACCGGGCAGTTGCCGGAGTCCGCCCGAATCGTCGTTCGCCACACTGAACCAGCCCACCCCACGGGTCGAGGCTGAACGCTATCGTCGTGCCAAAGGAGTATCGAGCGTGGCGGTAGAGGCGTGCGGCTGCTGCCTGATTGGGCCGGAATACTTCGGGCGCGGGGAGAGCATCTGATGCACCATCTTCGCGATCTGCGCCGGCGAGCACGCAGCAGCGATGAGGAGCGACCGGATGAGCGTAGATGCTGAGATCCGAGAGGTGGTGCAGCGGATCCGCAAGGAGGTCGCAGGGCTGCATGATCATCTGCCACGAAACTCACTGGTCGTGTGGACGGCGGGCAACGTGTCGGCGAGAGTTCCTGGACGGGATTTGTTGGTGATCAAGCCGTCGGGCGTGAGTTATGACGAGCTGTCTGCCCACAACATGGTGGTAACTGATCTTGATGCCAATCTGGTGGAGGGTGATCATGCGCCGTCATCGGACACAGCAGCGCACGCCTACGTCTACAAGCACATGCCCGAGGTTGGCGGGGTGGTGCATACCCACTCGACGTACGCCACGGCGTGGGCTGCTCGCGGAGAACCGATCCCATGTGTGCTGACGATGATCGCCGACGAATTCGGCGGTGACATCCCGGTGGGACCGTTCGCATTGATCGGCGACGATTCTGTCGGCCGGGGAATCGTCGAAACCCTGTCGGGGCATCGCTCGCCGGCGGTGTTGATGAAAAACCATGGCGTGTTCACCATCGGCGCGACGGCGATGGCAGCGGTCAAGGCTGCGGTGATGTGCGAGGACGTTGCTCGCACTGTGCATATCGCCCGCCAGATTGGTCAGCCTCTGCCGATCGCGCAATCCGATGTGGACTCGCTTTTCGACCGTTACCAGCGGGCCTATGGCCAACGTTGATCGCAGTCCGAATGGAGGAATCCCCATGGCAGCGGTGTCTTATTGCTGGTTCTTGACCGGAAGCCAGGGCCTTTATGGTCCTGAGACGCTCCAGCAAGTCGAGCGTCAATCGCAGCAGATTGTTGATCACCTCAATGAATCGGGGCAGCTCCCGCTGCCCGTCCAATGGCAGCCCGTGTTGACCGACAGCGAAGCCATCCATCGAGTCATGCTGGAAGCGAACGCGGACTCCAACTGTTTGGGCGTGATCGCCTGGATGCACACGTTCTCCCCGGCGAAGATGTGGATCCGCGGGCT
Organism: Actinomycetota bacterium; assembly: GCA_046723505.1. Classification (GTDB taxonomy): domain Bacteria; phylum Actinomycetota; class Actinomycetes; order Propionibacteriales; family Propionibacteriaceae; genus Microlunatus. The sequence goes on along the minus strand of JBKOUS010000166.1, from coordinate 10,349 downwards.
GGGCGCGCTGCAGGTGCCGCTGCTCCACCTGCACACCCAGGCGAATGCAGCGTTGCCCTGGTCGGAAATCGACATGGGCTTCATGAACCTCAACCAGGCCGCGCACGGCGATCGGGAGTTCGGCTACATCCAAACCAGGCTGGGCATTGCCCGCAAGACCGTGGTCGGGCACGTGTCCGACCCGTCGGTGTCCGCGCGGATCGGCGCCTGGCAGCGCGCCGCGCGGGGGTACGCGGCGCTCCGGCGCCTGAGGCTTGCCCGGTTCGGCGACAACATGCGCGACGTGGCGGTCACCGAGGGCGACAAGGTCGATGCCGAGATCCGTTTCGGGGTCTCGGTTAACACCTGGGGGGTTAATGATCTTGTCGAGGCGGTCGACACCGCTTCGGACGCCGAGGTCGACGATCTGGTGCAAGAGTACGGAGATCTCTACGACGTGGTCCCTGAACTGGCGGTCGGCGGTGAGCGACACGAGTCGTTGCGTTACGGCGCACGGATCGAGGCGGGGCTGCGGCGCTTCCTTACTGACGGCGGCTTCGGGGCCTTCACCACCAACTTCCAGGACCTGGGCGGGCTCCGGCAGCTGCCGGGATTGGCGGTGCAGCGGCTGATGGCGGACGGCTACGGATTCGGCGGCGAGGGCGACTGGAAGACCTCGGTAATGCTGCACACGATCAAGGCGATCAGTGCCGGCCAGCCCGGCGGCACCTCGTTCATGGAGGACTACACCTACGACCTCACCGGAGACAAGCACAAGATCCTCGGTGCGCACATGCTCGAGGTCTGCCCAACCATTGCCGGCGACCGGCCACGCGTGGAAATCCACCCGCTCGGCATCGGCGACCGCGAGGACCCTGTTCGGCTGGTGTTCACCGCAGCCAGCGGCCCGGCGACCGTGCTCGGCATCTGCGACCTCGGCGATCGGTTCCGGCTGGTCGTCAACGAGGTCGATGTCGTACAACCGGACGAGCCGCTGCCCAAGCTCCCTGTCGCCCGCGCCGTTTGGGAACCCCGGCCCAGCCTGGGTACCTCGGCCGAGTGCTGGCTAACCGCCGGCGGGCCGCACCACACTGTCCTGTCGCAGGCCGTTGGCACAGAGGAACTAACTGACTTCGCCGAGATGGTGTGCACCGAGCTGTTGATCATCGACGCCGATACGGATCGGCGCAGCTTCGCCAACGAGATCCGCTGGAACGCCGCGGCCTACCGGCTCGGTCTTCTTCGATAATGAGCCGCCACCAATGACCAGAGAAGTTGTGGACGAACGCAAGCTCCTACCTCATCAGACTGCGCAGGTCATGATCGGCTTCACGACTGGAGCGTCGCCGGTTGAGGTATTCCGCACCGACGAGATGATCATCGAGGCGCCGAACTGGACCCTCGACGGCCGTTGGTTGATCTTGAACGGCGATGGGAAACTTTGGCGGCTCGCGGCCGACGGCAGCTCCGGCCTGGAGCTGATCGACTTGTTCGATGTGCCCGACCTCAACAATGATCATGTGCTCTCGCCGGATGGACGTCACGTGTTCGTGTCGGCGAACGACTGGCATATCTATGAGGCCGATCTGGAGGGCGGCGCGGTACGCCGCGTCACCAATGACGCTCCCGAGCCGTCTATGCACTTCCTCCACGGAGTCAGCCCCGACGGGGAAACTCTGGCCTACATTGGGCTCGAGCCAGAGGGTGAGGATTGGTGGGCCCGAGCCAATATCTTTCTGATCCCCACGGCCGGCGGCGCCGATCGTCGCTTGACCAACGAGTCGAAGCCGTTCGATGGATGCGAATTCACACCGGACGGCGAGTGGATCTACTGCAATACAGAGTTGTTCTCTGACGTCGCCGGACATGCGCAGATCGCTCGTCTCCGACCCGACGGAACGGATCTGCAGCAGCTGACCTTCGACGAGAACGTGAACTGGTTCCCGCACATCTCCCCGGACGGACAGCAAGTCTTGTTCTTGAGTTTCCCACCCGGCACGACCGGGCATCCTCCAAACCTGCCTATCGAGCTCAAAGTGGTTCGTGAGGGCAACTGGCGCAGTCCGGATACGCTCATCCAGACGTTCGGCGGCCAAGGGACCTGCAATGTGAACAGCTGGGCACCCGACAACACGCGATTCGCCTATGTCTCGTACCCAGTAGGCCGCCAAACTTGAGAACTGACAGCGTAAGCGGGATTCGTGGTCCGTATAGCGAGCAGGGGGTGAGGTGATGGCAGCATCCGGGCCAGTCGGTGTCGGCTTCATCGGTACGGGGATGATCAGCGACACGTACCTGGAGAACCTGACCAGCTTTCCCGACGTACGCGTTGTGATCTTGGGTGATCTCGACCAGCAACGCGCGCGGGCTCAGGCCGAGAAATACGACGTGCCACAGTGGGGGTCCAGCGACGACGTCCTGACACATCCGGACGTCGAGATCGTCGTGAATCTCACCATTCCCGCCGCACACGCCGAAGTCGCTGGCCGGGCGATCGCGGCAGGCAAGCACGTGTGGTCTGAGAAGCCGATCAGTGTGGACCGCGCCAGTGGACGCGCACTGCTAGAACAAGCCGACTCGGCCGGGCTCCTAGTCGGCGTCGCACCCGACACCGTGCTCGGGCCCGGGGTGCAGACCGCGCGCCGGGCGATCGCCAACGGTGACATCGGCGTGCCCCTGTCCGCACAGACCGTTATGCAGTACCCCGGACCAGACATTTTCCACCCCAACCCGGAGTTCCTCTTCGCCAAGGGAGCCGGCCCACTCTTCGACATCGGCCCGTACTACATCACGACTCTCGTCCACATCTTCGGACCAGTTGCCACCGTGGCGGCCGTGGGCTCGAGGGGCCGCGCGACCCGTACCGTACAGGTGGGAGAGCGTCTGGGCAGCGAGTTCGCGGTCGAGGTTCCCACACACGTTTCCTGCATCGCTCAATTCGAGGGTGGAGGGGTGAGCCAGAGTGTGTTCAGCTTCCAGTCCCCGCTCGTAACGATGGGCATGGTCGAGATCACCGGTACGGAGGGAACCCTCATTGTCCCTGATCCCAACGCTTTCACCGGCGAGGTGAAGATCACGCGGGCCGTTGAACTCGCTGCGATCGGCCAAGATCCGGAGTGGGAGATCGTCCCGGTAACCGGCGTTCTGGCAGGACGGGGCATGGGGGTGCTGGACATGGCGCGATCGATCCGGGCAGATACGCGTGTCCTGGCATCAGGTGAGCTCGGCTACCACGTGCTCGACACCCTCGTCTCGATCGAAGAAGCGATCGAGTCTCGGAGCATGGTCGAAGTAGCAAGCACGATCGAGGCCGTACCGCTCCTTTCTGAGGAATGGGACCCGTTCCAGGCCACACTCTAGAAAGCGGCGGCGAGCTGGGCGTCGTGTCATGCACCGCACTGCGTCGCCAAACGGCGCCGTTCAACCCGGTCGGCCGTCATGCCTCATATGTTCACCTCCCTTGGGTGATGCGCAAAGAAGCACAAATACGGTGCCATGGTGCAGTGAAATCGAATCAGCGCACCAAGAGTTCTACCGACGTGGCGGCCGACCGAGATGGGCAGCGCGCCACAGGCCCGGCGAACGAAGTCGAACACCCCACAAGGTCGCAGCGGGCGGCCCGGGGGAAGGCGGAGCGAAAGCTGGTTCCGCTGTCGGCGCATGGGGACTGGCGGGCGGCTTCGGATCGGCAAGACCCGGTTAGCCTGCTGGAGGAGCAGGCCGCGAGTCGGGTGCCGGAGCTGGTCCCGATCCGTTACGGCCGAATGTTGGTCTCGCCGTTCACGTTTTATCGCGGTGCTGCCTATTTGATGGCCTCCGACCTGGCGGACTCGCCCCGGACGGGCTTGTCGGTGCAACTGTGCGGGGATGCGCATCTGTCCAACTTCGGCGTCTTCGCCGCCCCGGACCGGCAGCTAATCTTCAGCGTCAACGACTTCGATGAGACTTTGCCTGGCCCGTTCGAGTGGGACGTCAAGAGGTTGGTGGCCAGCTTCGCCGTCGCCGGACGCGATCGTGGCTTCGACACCAAGCAGCGCAAGTCGATCAACCAGGCCACGGCCCGGTCCTACCGGGAGACGATCCTGGAGATGGCGCAGATGAACAAGCTCGACGTCTGGTATGCCCGCATGGACATCGAGCAGATCGATGCTCAGGTACGGGCGAATTTGAAGCCGAGCGAAGTGAAGCGGTTCGAGCAGAATGTGGCCAAAGCCCGCTCCAAGGACAGCATGAAGGCGTTCAACAAACTCGTGCAGGTCGTTGATGGGCGCCCCAAGCTGGTCGGCGATCCGCCGCTGATCGTTCCGATCGAGGACCTGCTTCCTGACTGGGAGTACCACCACGTCGACGAAGCAATTCACGATCTGCTGCGCTCCTATCGCCGTACCCTCGCAGGCGATCATCGACACCTCCTAGAGGGCTTCCGCTACGCGCACGCGGCCCGCAAGGTGGTCGGCGTGGGCAGTGTGGGCACACGCGCGTGGATTTTGTTGATGCTGGGCAACGAGGACGGCGACCCGTTGTTCCTGCAGGCCAAGGAGGCTCAGGCCTCGGTACTGGAGCCCTTCTTGGGCAAGAGCAGATATCGAAACCACGGGCAGCGGGTCGTTGAAGGTCAACGACTCATGCAATCAGCCAGCGATATCATGCTCGGCTGGATCCGGACCAACGGGATCGACGGTGTCACCCGGGACTTCTACATCCGCCAACTCTGGGACGGCAAGGGATCAGCAATCGTAGAAGCCATGAAGCCAGCTGCCATGTCCGCCTACGCCGGCCTCTGCGGCTGGACACTTGCCCGAGCCCACGCACGCTCCGGTGATGTGGCGGCAATCGCCAGCTACCTCGGCACCAGCGACAGTTTCGACAAAGCCATGGCGAGGTTTGCAGAAACCTACGCCGACCAGAACGAGCGGGACTACACCACGCTCAAACAGGCCGTCGACACCGGAAAGATCACAGCCGAGAACGCGTGAGGTCCGCCCTTCTCAGGGACCGTTCGGACTTGCACAGGCGGGCGTCATTGATGGCTGCGCGAACCAGGAGCGTTCCGCACCTCACCCATTTAGCGTGATGACCCGGCGCGCGGGGCATCCCTAAGGTCTTCCTATGAGACGGCGACTGCTGGCGGTCTTCGCGTTGATCGTGGCAGCGGCCACGCTCGTGGTTGCGATCGCGGTGGCGGTCAACCAGTTCCCACGTGGCCTGGTTCTGGTCGGCTGTGTGCTGATCGCTGGCGTGTCCGCCTGGTACGGCTTGCGCCGGCGGGGCATCGCGCGGGTGGTAGGGGTGATCGTCGCTGGCATCGCGCTCGCCGCTGCGGTCGCCTTGATTGTTGCGCGCGGGGCGCCGCTCGTCGATCTGTTGGTGGTGGCAGGTGTCTTGGTGTCGATGGCGGCAGCGAGTGCCGCTTTTACTGTTCATGTTGATCTGCCGAGCGCCCCGGCGCCGCGGCAACCGGTGCTGTTCTTCAATCCGCGCTCCGGCGGTGGAAAGGCGGAACGCTTCCAACTCGCCAAGGCGGCCCGGGAGCGTGGCATCGAGCCGATCGAGCTGAAACCCGGCGATGACCTTGAGGTGTTGGTACGTGGCGCGGTCGAGCGTGGTGCGGACGGGCTCGCAATGGCAGGCGGGGACGGATCGCAGGCGATCGTTGCCAAGGTCGCCGCCGAGTTCAGATTGCCGTATGCGTGTGTGCCTGCGGGCACCCGCAACCATTTCGCGCTCGATCTCGGCGTTGATCGCGACGACGTCGTCGGTGCACTCGACGCGTTCGTTGACGGCGGTGAGCGTCGGGTGGACCTCGCCGAGGTCAACGGTCGGGTATTCGTCAACAATGTCGCGCTCGGCCTCTACGCCGAGGCGGTCCAACGCGCCGGCTACCGCGACGCCAAGATCCGCACCCTGCTCGACACCATGCCTGACGCTGTCGGCCCCGGCGGCAGCGACATCGATATGCGCTGGACGGGGCCGGGCGGGCACGAACACCACGCCGGCGCTGTAGTGCTGATCTCCAACAACCAATATCGGCTCGGCCACGCGGTCGGCTCAGGCACCCGCCCACGCATCGATGACGGCTTGCTCGGAATCATTGTCGTCGGGGCACCCGCCGGGCGTGGCCAAAACGGCAGCTCCCCGCAGCGCCCCTTACGCCAATGGTCCGCCCCGACCTTCGAGATCGACGCAGACCAGCCCGTACCCGCCGGCGTCGACGGCGAAGCGCTCGTCCTCGATGCGCCGCTGCACTTTCGCATTCACCCCAGGGTCCTCTGGGTACACATCGCCCGCAAACACCCCGGTGCCTCACCCTCCGCAACAGCCCCCGAAGGTATGTGGGCCAGCATTGTCGAGCTGTCACGGATCGCGTTCGGCAACCACCAAAAACCCGCAAGCCCAACACCAGAGAGGACACAATGAACAACCAAATGGAGATCACCGAGAAGGAGCGGCTGAGCCGCGAGGACGCCGCAGCCCGCCTGCACGCTCTTGCCGACGCTCTCGCCAAGCACAACGATGTCGAGTTCGACCGCGGCGGCGTGCACTTCAAGGTCCACGTACCAGACGAAGTCGACTTCAAACTGGAAATCGAGTTCGAGGACGAAGAGCGCGAAATCGAGATCGAGCTCAAATGGTGACCGAAACCGTTGGCTTCCCCGCCTGAACTCTCACCGTCGCGAGCGGCTGAGCGCCTAACGGCGCCTGGTCGCCCGATGGAGGCACAATGACCGGCTCCCATGCCCACCAGCCAGTCGAGGGACGGCTGGCGGACCGGCTCAGCGCGCTGCGAACCGGTGCGGGGACGGCCCGCATGCTGGCGGCCTTGCTCCGGCGCCTTGACAGTTACGACCGTGTCGGCTACCGAACGGTGGCGCAGCTGCGTATCCCGCTGCTGGATGAGCCGTTGAGGCTGGTGTCCGACTTCGCCAACTTCTCCAAGCCGTGGTTTCTCATCTCCGGCTGCCTCGCACTGTTCGGAGGAAGTCGGGGCAGGCGTGCCGCGCTCACCGGGCTCGCGGCCATCGGCGCGACGTCCCTGGTGGTGAACCAGCCCATGAAACTGGCCGGTGCACGCCACCGCCCAGACAGGGATGGCGTCGGGGTCCCCCAGCAGCGGTGGGTGCGCATGCCGTCATCGACATCTTTCCCCTCAGGTCACTCCGCGTCCGCAGCCGCCTTCGCCGTTGCCGTCGGAGCCGTCCTCCCTGCGCTCCGGCGACCGCTGCGGGCGGCAGCAGCGGTCGTGGCGTTTTCGCGCGTGTATACGGGCGTGCATTACCCAGGTGACGTACTCGTTGGGGCAACCGTGGGCACCTTGCTCGGACGATTGACATCGAGAGTGGCGCACCACGTACGTCGGCCCAGTGTGGGGACCGTCGAGCCCAGGCAAGCGTCGCCGCCAATTGAACGATCGGTGAACGCTGCGTTCACGCACGGACGGCAAATCCGTCGCGTGATCACAGCGACGACGCGAACAGGCGGTGCCCCAACGGGCGGGAGTTGGACTAGTGATTGAACCCGAGCGATTCGAATTCGCCGAGAACCTGATCATCGAGGCTGGTGATCTTGCCCTGCACTACTTCGCTTCGGTGAACGAGTTGTCGATCATGAGCAAGGGTGCACAGGACATGGTTTCGGATGCAGACATTGCGGTCGAGAGACTCATCAGAAACCATCTCATGGCCGCCTACCCCAGCGATGGCTATCTGGGGGAGGAAACAGGCCATGAGGAAGAAAGCCACTGGCGATTCGGGAATCTGGGTCGTCGATCCGATTGACGGCACGCAACCCTTCCTCAGCGGTCTGCGCAGCTGGTGCATTTCGATCGCCTATGTCCGGTCGAATGAGGTTGTGCTCGGCATGGTCAACAATCCGGCAGCGGGTGAGTTGTTCATCGGTGGCGCCGGACGAATGGCTGAACTCAATGGGCAGCCTATTGCTCCGCGCCACGCGGCGTCGGTGGGTGATGGCCTCACCTTCCTTGGCTGTAATCCCCGTCTCGTCCCAGAACAGGTTGTTCCCGTGCTCGACCGCCTGCTCCGAGCCGGTGGAATGTTCGTCCGCAGCGGCTCCGGCGCACTCGGGCTCTGCGATGTCGCGTGTGGCCGTTTGATCGGCTATGTGGAGGCGCACATCAACTCTTGGGACTGCCTCGGTGGCATCGCGGTCTGCCGGTCGGCAGGTGTTCGCGTGAGCAACTACCTCACGGATGACAGCCTTCTCCTCGGAGGCCCGATCGTCGCTGGCTCACCTCAGGTGTTTGATCAGCTCGTCGCGGTACTTGGCGAGACCCTCTGAACCCTGACGGGCAGCTGTCTCTACTCCAGCCACTCCGTTACGAAGCGGGGGTTGGCGTGGATGTGTACGGCCTCATAACCGTCTGGCCCGGTTGAAAACCTGTGCGGGGTGTTGGCGGGCACCACAAGGACCTGCCCGGCATGCCCTCGCAGATCCTCGGATCCGATGGTGAATGTCGCCCAACCGCGTCGGATGATGAAGGTTTCGGCGTACGGATGCTGGTGCAGCCTTGGTCCAACGCCGGCTTTCGTCGTCGACTCCAAGATGATGGAGATGCTGGCGTCGCCCGGTAGCTCTTCGTAGTTCTCGGTCCAGTCCTCGCCGTCGGCGCGGCCGTCCGCACGATCAATCACGAACCCGTCCATCGAGTGACGGTAACAGCTAAGGTCAACGCGCCTAGGCGACACCGCCCTCGAGCCGCCAACGATTACCGCAAACCGACCTGGGTACGGAGAAGACCATGAAGACTGATCGTCTGGCACCGATTTACGCAGAACCGGGCCCCTTCGCGAGTGCCTATATCGAGGTGAGCCGAGATCAAGAGCATGGAGACCGGATTGTCGAACTGGCCGTACGCGCCGTAGGTGAAGAGCTTGCCGAGCAGGGCGCGCCCGCTGAGGTAGTTACCGACATTCAGGAACGGCTGCTGCGCAGCACCGGTCAGCCAGCACCGATCAGCCGCTGCGTGGTCGCCACGGAGCGCGGTGTGCTGTTCGACGAGCTGACACGGAGTCACCATACGCAGCTGGTGGCCACCTGGGGCCCACTGCCCGATCTCGTAGCCTGGCTGCGCGATGCCAGTCGACAGATCCCTTTCGTGCTGGCTCTGGTGGATCACGAGGGCGGCGACATCACCACCTACTCAGCCGACGATATGGAGCCTGAGCGGGAGGCATCGGTAGGAGAACCTTCGAAGTACGAACACAAGGTCCGCGGCGGAGGCTGGTCGCATCTCAACTGGCAGCGCTCCGCCGAGACGATCTGGGCTCAGAACGCAGCCGAGGTGGCGGCAGAGATCGGGCGTCAAGTACGAAATGGACCTGAGCTGGTGATCTTGGCTGGCGACGTGCACTCGCGCGGACAGGTGATCGCGGACCTGCCAGACACGATCGCTGCCGATGTCGTGGTCTTGGATCGAGCGGGTCGACCGGTGGACGGTGGCGACGACGCGCTAGCCAAAGACGTCGAGTCAGCACTCAGGGATGTCGTTGTCAGCCGACAGTTGAAGATGGTTCACGAGCTCAAGGAGCGAATGGGGCGGGGCCGTTCCGTGGCCATTGGTGTCCGCGAGGTTGCTGATGCATTCGTACGTGGCCAGGTCGATCAGCTACTGCTCGATCCTGAGGCTGCCGCTGACTTCACGCTGAGGCCCCGCGATCATCCAGGCCTGGCTCTCGGCATCAACACCCCTGAGGAGAAGCTCCGCGCTGACCAGGCGCTCATTGCGGCAGCCTGCCTGACTGATGCTGATATCGCCGTAGCGACAGCCGCCACGATGGGTGGCGCTCCGGTAGCCGCCCTGCTGCGCTGGAATCAATAACTGGTCAGTGGTGCATCAGCGGCCGGTCAGTACCGGTCAAGTTCGGCTCGGGTGGCTTCTGTGGACTGAGCCTTGCCCAGACCAGGAAGAAAATGCCGATCAACAACATGAAGATCCCAAGCCAGAGGTTGATGTTGATGTCGGCTGCCTTCGCCCTTTCTTCAGCTGAGGTGAAGAGACCGGCAATCGTGAGCATGATCCCGTACACAGTGAAGAGACCACCGATCAAGAACCGCAGATCGAATAGCTTGCTCGCTGCGGAGTGGGTAACCTCCCACTCATCGCTTTCCCTGGCACCCTCCGGACGCGTATCGACCTTGTGAAAATCGGGTGGCAGCTTGTCGTATCCGTGTGGCAGATGACGGCGGGGGGGCGAGTCTGATTCAGCCATGGATCTCATCTTCTCCTTTCCGTTAGATGAAGATGATCGACAGAACGGCGACAATACCGAGAGCGGTGAAGCCGAGCAGCTTCGGCGACTCCCACCAGCGGCGTACATAGCCTTCGTGCGGATCGCCCGCCTCAGGATCCGGGA
>JBKOUS010000184.1:0-3437 GCA_046723505.1 Actinomycetota bacterium | reverse complement strand
GCCCATCTCCGCACGCTCTGCAGCTTCCATGGCCGCCTCCTCGAGTTGAATGCGGTAAGTCGCCCACTCTTGTGCGGTCTGATCAGGGAGGTTCCCATCATTGTCGCCGGCCGCACCGTCGATAAGCTCGCGGACGATGTCGGCATGCCCCGCGTGCCGAGCGATTTCTGCGGTGACGTGCACCATGATCTGTTGCAGGCTGACCTGTTGCCGCTCAGGAGGCCACCACGGAACTCGGCCCGGTGAATCGAGTGTGAGTGCCTCGATTGTGGCGTCTGCGTGGACTGCTGCCCGTTGATACAGCGCGACAATGTCCTCTCGCGACTCCTCGGCCGTGGCCCACATGTCAGCGTTGATCTCGGCGCCTTCGTCAAGCCAGGGCAGACGAACGTTTGATGGCCGATCGAACACTTCCCCGAAGTAATCCAGTTCGATGCCGGCCACATGTTTGACAAGCCCGAGCAGATTTGTGCCCGTCGGGGTCATCGGCCATCGCACGTCACGCTCGCTGACGCCATCCAACTTCGCTAGCAGCGCCTGGCGTTGTCTGTCCAGATATCGGTGAATGATCAGTTTCGGGTCCATCCGCCGAATTTAGCTGCGGTGCTGTTCTCGGTCCGACCCAACGAGCTGCCAGTGGCCCAAATCATATGGCCCCCGACTATTCAGGCATGACGACCACGCGTAGGTTGTGCGCATGACCGATGCGCCCACGGTTGAGCCCGCCAAGGCTGACTCCCTGAGCATTCGCGACAACCGAACAGGTCGTGACTACGAGATCGCGATCACCGACGGAACCATTCGCGCCGCTGACCTGAGGCAGATCGACGTGGAAGGCGAGCAAGGATTAGCGACGTACGATCCTGGGTTGGTCAATACCGCCTCCTGCCGCAGCGCGATCACCTTCATTGACGGCGATCTCGGCATCCTTGAGTACCGCGGCTATCCCATCGAGCAGCTAGCCGAGAAATCGAGTTTCCTCGAGGTCGCCTACCTGCTTCTGGACGGGGAACTGCCGACCCAGGCACAGCTCGACGAGTGGGTGCTCAACATCACCTACCACACGTTCATCCACGAGAACCTCAAGCAGTTCATCGAGGGCTTTCGTTACGACGCGCATCCCATGGGGATGCTCATGGCCACGGTCAGCGCGCTGTCGACGTTCTATCCGGCAGCGAGCAACATCGGCGATCCCGAGAACCGCATGCTGCAGATCACTCGGTTGATCGCCAAGATGCCAACACTGGGTGCCTTCGCCTACCGGCATCAGCAGGGCAAGCCGTATGTGTATCCGGACAATTCGCTGTCCTACACCGCAAACTTCTTGGCCATGCTGTTCAAGATGAGTGAGCCAACTTACCAAGCTGATGAGCGGCTGGTGCATGCACTCGAGGTGCTGTTCATCTTGCACGCCGATCATGAGCAGAACTGCTCCACCAACGCCGTACGGTCCATCGGTTCATCCCAGGTCGATCCCTATTCGGCCGTGGCCGGGGGAATCGCGGCGCTCTACGGGCCGCTCCATGGGGGCGCCAATGAAGCTGTGCTCGCCATGCTGAACCGGATCCGCACGACTGACAACATTCCTGACTTCATTGCCGGAGTTAAAGAGGGCAAAGAGAAGCTGATGGGTTTCGGGCATCGGGTCTATAAGAACTACGATCCGCGTGCCAAGATCATCAAGAAGGCCTGTGACGATGTCTTCGAGGTGACCGGCGTCAATCCGCTGCTCAAGATCGCCCAGGAACTGGAGAAGATCGCGTTGGAGGACGAGTATTTCGTCAAGCGCAAGCTGTATCCCAACGTCGACTTCTATTCCGGACTGATCTATGAGGCGTTGCAGTTCCCGGCGGAGATGTTCACCGTCTTGTTCGCCATCGGCCGTACGCCGGGCTGGCTCGCTCAATGGTCAGAGCTGGTGCAGGACAAGGAACAAAAAATCGCGCGCCCCAAACAGATCTACACCGGCATCCGAAGCAGGGACTTCGTCCCGCTCAGCGAACGCTGATCAGCGGCCCGCTTCATTTCAGCCAAAGCACCTCTTTGGAGGAGTGACGAGCGAAACACGCTTCTCGTTTCGCGACGAGTGACGACGGCACCGGCCTCCCAGCAGCGCCGCGCGAGCAGACACAACTAGATGCGCTATGCGGCTAGGCGCCAGCTGCGTACGTGCTCCCAACGCATGTCCCGCCACCAGCTGCCAGTCCAGGTGTTGTGAGCGAAGCGATACAGCATCACGGTGTCAGCTGTAAATGACGACGGTGCCCTGACACCCAGCTCGTTCACGTAGTCCTCTATTTCCTCGCGGAGGTCCGCACGCACTCGGAGTTCATGGGATGCCAGCGAGATGTGGGCCATCCAACGATCTGGCTCATACAACGCCGGAGGCAGCGGGCCGCTCGGACCTACCAGCGGGCGGACGACCGAGTCAACCGCGCCGGCCAGAGCAAGAAGTTGCCTGTTCGGCGCGCCATCCCGGGTCGACACGTCATAGGCGATTGCGGAATCCGCCAGCCGCCGCACTCCAAGATTGTGCACGGTAAACGTGGGAAGGCGACGCAATACAAAGCCGATGAGCTGCATCAACTCGGCCAGCGGAACAACGACAGGCAGGCTGCCTGCCAACGTGATGTGCGGCGGGAACGCGCCCGCCGAAACTAACCCGTACTGCGCCCGCAGCTGGCTGGTGATCTGTGTCACGGCCGCGCACGTCTTCGGGTCCGGCCTCAGAAACACCCCAAAGCGAAACTGGTATTCCACCAGTGTTCGTCCTTCCTTCAATCCGCACGACGCGTTCGGCCAGCAGCAGCTTCCGCATCTCTGGCTCACCGTAACCAAGCTGGGACACGGCAGCAATGGAACTCGCCGGTGCTCTCGGGGTGGCAGATACCCCAGATGACGTACGGGAACCCTCGACCGAATCAACGCAGCACCAGGAAGTGATCATGACTGACTCTGGGAGAGTAGGCCTGTTGGCATGTCGCCCCGGGCTAGCGTGGGATGGTGAATATCGAGGTCCGTCCAGCGACGACGACACGATTCAACGATGTTGCAACCGTGCTCGGGCCCAAAAACCCCGATTCCAGTGTGTGCTGGTGCTTGAGCCACCGGCTCGACTCAAAGACAAACCGCGCGCTCGTCGGCCGGGCCAGGGGTGATTACGTGAAGAAGCTCTGCGCTCGTCCCATTGCACCCGGCGTCCTTGCTTACCAAGACCTCGAGGTTGTCGGTTGGGCCGCGGTCGCGCCCCGGTCCGAACTGCCCTTCGCTCGGTCCACCAAGATTCCCCATGTTGATCACCTGCCGGTCTGGTCGGTGTGGTGTATCCGTGTCCGCCCCGGCCACCGCGGCAAGGGCGTCTCGCACGCACTGCTCGACGGTGCTGTGGCGTACGCGCGCTCAAAGGGTGCGCCGGCGATCGAGGGTTACCCCGTGGA
>JBKOUS010000169.1:0-6117 GCA_046723505.1 Actinomycetota bacterium | reverse complement strand
CACCGTGATCGGTGATCTCGGTTCTCACTTTGTTTCCGAAGTGGCTAGCAAGTTGCTTGATGTAGCGCTCCGGCCGTGGTGTAACAAACGAGGGCAGTCGCCCACAGCAGATGTGGCGCCGTCAATTGGCTTCGACCCTTACCGGAAACTTCTTGATCCCATTGATGAAGTTGCTGCGGACTCTGCTCACCTCGCCGTTCAGCTCGATCGAGGCCAGTCGCGGGATCAGCTCGGTGAACATGAGCCGGATCTCCATTCGGGCCAGTGCGTTGCCCAGACAGACGTGCGGGCTACCTTTACCGAAGGTCAGGTGATCGATGTTGGTTCGGGTGACATCGAACCGGTACGGGTCCTCGAACACAGCCTCATCTCGGTTGCCCGACGCGAACCACATGACGACCTTGTCGCCAGCCTTGACTTGCTTACCACCAAGCTCGACGTCCCGGGTCGCCGTGCGCCGGAAGTGGTAAACCGGCGACGCCCAGCGCAGGAACTCCTCAACCGCGCCCGGAATCAGCTCCGGCTGCTCCTGCAGCAGCTTCAGTTGATCTTGGTTCTCGATCAACGCGAGCATCGACTGACTGATGGCGTGCCGCGTGGTTTCGTTGCCCGCTATGACCAGCAACAGGAAGTAATTGTCGAAGTCGCTCGACGACAGCGGTTGGCCATCCTCGGGGATCTTGTTCACGAGAGTGCTGATCAAGTCGGTGCCGTCGCCGCCTCTGCGCCGTCGCGCAAGCGCGCGGCCGTACTCGAATACCTCGAGCGAGGCCGGTGAGCGGAACGGCAGGTGCTTGTACTGATCGCTGTCCGGATCGGTGATCAAATGCTCGGTGTAGTCCGGGTCGGTGTTGCCGATCATCTGGTTGCCCCAGTTGATCAACATGCCGGTATCGCTGACCGGTACGTCGAACAGGCGTACCAGAACGTTGATGGGAAAGTCAGCGCTGATCTTCTCAACAAAGTCGAATTCCTTATTCTGCAAAGCGTTATCGACAGTGACCTTGGTCAGACCGCGCAGGAATTCCTCGTACTTTCGAGTCAACGGGCCCTGACTGAACTCGCGCTGGATCAGCTTGCGCAGCGCACGGTGCCGCAATCCATCGGTCTCGAGCATGGAGCGCCGCAGATCCATCAGGGCGTCATCGACCTCCTCGAGGTTCACGTACTTCGTCGATGTGAAGATTTCCGGGTCGCGATCCACCGCATCGACGTCTGCGTATTTGGTCACCGCCCAGAAGCCGGAGTTCGGCGGCGCCTCCGGAGTCCAGTGCACGGGATCCTCGGCGCGCAGCGTGTCGAACATCGCCCAGCCCTCATTGCGGGCAAAGGCATCCAGATCGGTCAGATCAACTTGATCAAGTGGTACGGGGCTCGGCTGCGGCACGATCTCTCCTCATCTACAGGTGGTAGGCGTACTCCCGGAACTCCCAGTCGGTCACCCAGTGGTGGAAGCGTTCGAGCTCATTTCGTTTGTACGTCAGGAAGGTCTCGACGAACTGCTTGCCGAGGATTCCGGCCATATCGGCGTCCGCCTCGAAAGCGTCGAGCGCCGACGCAAGATCACCGGGAAGCTTGTCGGCCTTGCTCGGGTCGTATCCATAGCCCTCCAGCGGTGACGGAGGCTCCAGCTTGTCCCGGATGCCGAGGTAGGCCGCCGCCAGCAGTCCGGCGATGGCGAGATAGGGATTGGCGCTGGCATCGCCCAGCCTGAGCTCCATCCGGGACGCCCTGCCGCGCTCCGGTGGAATCCGCACCATCGCGCTCCGGTTGTCAAACCCCCAGTCGATCAGCCATGGAGCGAGCGTGTCGGGGCCAAAACGCTTGTAGGAGTTAATGGTCGGGTTAGAGACGGCAGCCAGCGCGGGCGCGTGCGCCAGCACACCTGCGATCGCCGACCTGGCCGTCTTCGACAGTCCGTCACTGGCTTTCGGGTCGTCGAACAGCGGTTGACCGGCCTCGTCCCAGGTGGAGAAGTGAATATGGAATCCGGATCCACCTTCATCGTTGAACGGTTTGGCCATGAAGGTGGCCAGCTTGTCCTCCTGCCGCGCCAGCTCCTGGATGGCGCTTTTGAAGCGGAAGGCCCGGTCGGCGGCATCGAGAGCTTCGGAGTGCCACAGATTGATCTCGAACTGTCCGCTCGAGAACTCGTGGTTTGCCGCTACGACCTCGAGCCCGTACGCCGAGAGATGGCGGAGGGTACGGAGCAACACATTCTCGGGATCCCCCTTCAAACCGGCCACGTAAACATTGCCGGCTGCCTCGCCATAGCGTTGCCAGCCGGTCGGGTTCTTGTCAGTTCGCTCCAAGACGTAGAACTCGAGTTCGGGTCCGACCGTCGGCTGCATGCCAAGCTCGGCAAACTGCTGAATCACCCGCTTCAGCACCGTGCGTGGGCTTTCCTCCGAGGGCGAGCCGTCGGGGTTGTAGACATCGGCAATGACGTGGGCGACGCCAGACTCCCACGGCACCACTTGAATCGTGCCGAGGTCGGGAAAGGCGAGCACGTCGGGCAGCCCGGCCGCGAGCCCGCCCTCAATATCGACAACGTCCCCCATCGGTGTGGTCGCATAGACCGACCGGCAGAAGGCAACGCCGTCTTCGACCGTACGGGCAAACCGGTTGACCAGGACATCCCGGCCGCGTTCGGTGCCGATCAGGTCGGAGTAACCAACCCGAATGACATCGATTTTTTGCGTCACGAGTTCGGCGGCCGCATCCTCCAGACCGCTGGTATCGAAATGAGCCACCCGAACCTCCGCGCATCGTGTGAAGTTGGAGCCTACTGCCAGCCTGTCGTTTGGGCCCGAACAATATCGCGTTTGGCGTAATTCTGACAAGTGAGCCAGGTCCATGTCGATTGCGGAGCACTGCTGCCGACGAGTACCGTACGGATCCAAACGATCTCGACATCCTCCTGGGAATAAGGAGCGCTGCATGACCGACGTGAAGGGTTTCTTCTACCCGCGGACCGCGACCGGCCGGTCGTCGCTGATCCCCGCACCGCCCTGGTACTACTCCGGCGATCTCCTCACCGTGGAGTACCGGACTGACCCCGCTCGAGTGGCGGAACTGCTCCCGGCTCCCCTGTCCCTGGCAGAGGACGACCCCGGGGCGGTTGCTGTGATCTGGGCAGATTGGCAGTCGTGCTCATCGTCCCGCGAAGAGCTGCTGGACCCAGTGCGCGCGCAATACAAAGAGGCCTTTGTCGTCGTACGTTGCAGCTTCCAAGGCCAGACATTCTCCCGGTGTGTCTACATCTGGGTCGACAAGGACTTCGCTATTGGCCGCGGCATTCACCAGGGCTACCCGAAGAAGCTCGGTTCCATGTGGCAGACCCGCCCACACCCCTTCCCGCAAGGTGCACCACAGATTGCCGCCGGCGGAGTATTCGGTGCCACCCTCGCCGCCGGCGACCGCCGCCTCGCCGAAGCTGTGCTGATGCTGCGCGAACAGTCGGCGACCAATGGCTTCGTCAACTCCCACAAAATGGCCCATCACCGCATCGTTCCAGGCATCGCCTCCGGCGCTCCAGACGCCTATGCGGAACTGATCGAGTCCGGCTCCAGTGTGTTCGAAGCCGGTCCGGCTTGGACCGGCGACGCCGAGCTGCGGCTGTTCGATTCACCCACCGAAGAGCTGTCAAATCTGCGGGTCGAGGAGATCATTGGCGGTTATTACCGGCAGGTCGGGGTGGTCTGGAACGGTGGCCGAACGCTTGCCAACCTTACGAACTCATGACCGTGGCGCACTCGAGCGGCCTGTCTATGGGACCAGTCGAATCCGGCCGCCTAGCATGGCCGTCATGCCGGATCGCCACACCCTCGCCGAAACCGAGAAGGCGATGAGTGCGCACGTCAGCGACCTGCCACTCAACCTTCCGGCCGCGGCCGCAGTGTCGAGTCTCTACCGAGCCGCGAATGCGGTCCGCGTGCATCTAACAAATTCGGTGCTACGCGAGCACGGACTGACCTGGACGGGCTTCGTGGTCCTCTGGGTGGTGTGGATCTGGGACGGGGCGGAGACCCGCCGAGCCGCAGAGAATGCAGCGATCTCCAAGGCCACGCTGACTGGGGTCGTCAAGACCCTGGAAGCGCGTGGGCTCATGGCCCGGCGGGTCAGCGAGACCGACCGGCGATTGGTGAACCTCGAGCTAACGCCCGCAGGTATGGCTCTGATGAAGGAGCTGTATCCGGTCTTCAACGCCGCGGAGGCCGAGGTCGTGGCCGGACTGTCGCCACGAAGCTTGGCCCAGCTCACCAACAGTCTCCGATCGATCGTCACCGAGCTCGAGACCAAGCCCACGACAGTAGCGACCGACGAATAGTCGAGCTGAGGCAGCGGGATTAAGCGGACGCACTTGCCTGCAGATTGTCCCCCCGGGCGTACGTCGCTGCGGCGGCAACGAAATGCCGGAACAACGCAGCCTGCACGGGATCCGTCGCGGCCGAATCTTCCGGGTGCCATTGGACGCCGAGGTACCAGCCCGCATGATCTTGTAACGTCACCGCCTCGATCACGCCGTCGCTCGAGTACGCCGCTGGGATCAGGCCGGCTCCCAGCGTGGCAATGCACTGGTGGTGGTAGCAGGAAACGGCCGTTTTGCTGCCGACGATCTCACCCAATGGGGACGTCTCGTCGACCTCAAGATCATGAACTCGGTTCCTGTGGTTGCCGACCGTGTCGTCCATGTCCTGGACAAGATCGCCTCCGAGCGCAACGTTGACAATCTGATTGCCCCTGCAGATCGCCAGCAGCGGCAGATGATCACTGAGGGCTACGCGCGCCACAGCAAGATCAAATGCATCTTGTTCCTCATCGACCCCGTACTGCGTCGGATGAGGCTGCTGGCCCGACCATCTGGCCGCGACATCCCCGCCGCCCGGCAGCAGCACTCCGTCGGCAAACCAGATCCGCTCTCGAGCGGCGTCGACATCGATCGCGAGGTTCGGGGCGTGCGGATGCACGGCTAGCGGTTCTCCGCCGGCTGCGAACACCG
The DNA here is from genome assembly GCA_046723505.1 of Actinomycetota bacterium. Taxonomy (GTDB): domain Bacteria; phylum Actinomycetota; class Actinomycetes; order Propionibacteriales; family Propionibacteriaceae; genus Microlunatus. Next base: position 1,115 of record JBKOUS010000169.1, on the reverse strand, counting down.
CCTCGGCAAGCGCCCTGGCGGTCACCTCCGCCTCGTAGCGAAGGGCCGTCGCACTCGGAGAGAAACGCGCCGGTATGACGATCAATGGGCGGCGGGGAAAGGCTTTCTCAGGCATATCGAATCCAGGTCGTTTTGAGATCGGTGTACTCCTCCAGTGCGTGCCGAGACTTGTCTCGCCCAAAGCCCGACAGCTTGACGCCGCCGAACGGGACTGCCATGTCCCCCTCCTCATAGCAGTTGACCCACACAGTCCCCGCCCGCAATGCACGTGATACCCGATGTGCGGTACCCAAATCAGAGGTCCAGAGGGCGGCAGCCAGACCGTACGGGGTGTCCCCCGCGACTCGCACTGCCTCTGCCTCGTCGTGTACCACCTGTACGGCGAGTACGGGCCCGAAGATCTCCTCGCGGACGATCGGATTGTCTGGAGCCGCGCCGGTCACGACGGTCGGCTCGAGATAAGCGCCGCCGGTTTCGGCGAGCACGCGCTGTCCCCCGACCCGCAAGGAAGCCCCGTCAGCAAGTCCCCGTTGGAGATGTTCCAGCACTCGCTGCAGGATTCGCTCGTCGACCAGTGGCCCCATCTTGGTATCGGCAAGCAAAGGATCGGCCGGGAACCACTGGGCGGATGTCTCGACGATCCTCTCCACAACCCTGTCGGCCACGTCGGCCTGGACGACCAACCGGGAGCCGGCGGTGCACATTTCACCGGAGTTGAAGAAGATCGCCCACGCAGCCGTATCAGCAGCCAGGTCCAAGTTGGGGGCGTCCGAGAAGATGATGTTGGGAGACTTGCCGCCGAGTTCGAGGTATACCCGCTTCAGGTTGCTGTCGGCCGAAAAGCGCATGAAGTGTCGACCCACCTCGGTAGATCCAGTGAAGGTCAGCACGTCGACATCCGGGTGCTCTCCCAAATGCCGGCCCACAACCGGACCCTCCCCGCTGAGCACATTGAAGGCACCGTGCGGCAGACCTGCCATCACGCCCAATTCGGCGACCCGCTGCATTGAGAGCGGGGACTGCTCGGCGGTTTTCAGTACCACGGTGCAGCCCGCTGCGAGCGCGGGCGCGAGCTTCCATCCCCCGAGGGTCAACGGAAAGTTCCATGGGACGAC
>JBKOUS010000039.1:0-15475 GCA_046723505.1 Actinomycetota bacterium | reverse complement strand
CATCGAGTTCCAACCTGGAGTGGTCGGCGGCTCGGAGAAGCCGAAGCCCGGAAGAGAAGGCACTACCCGATGAAAAGTGTCCAGCAGCGGTAGTGCCTTGGTGTAGCGCAAGAACGAATCAGGCCAGCCGTGCAACAACACGAGTGGAAGGGCATTCTGATCCGCCGCGCGCTCGTGGATCTGGTGGAGCGACAGGGCCGAGACCCGCACGCGTTCGTGGGTAAAGCGGCTGAGAGCTGACTCCTGCGCGCGCCAGTCGAAAGAGGTCTGCCAGTAGTCAACAAGCGTGCGGAGGTAGTCCAGATCCGTTCCTCTCGCCCACCCTTGCCCCCCAGGAACCAAAGGCCATCGCGTGTTCTGCAATCGCGCCCGAAGATCGTCCAGAGCAGCGTCCTGCACCGCGAAGACTGGATCTGACATGCCACACAGCTTCTCATTTGGCACTGACGTCAAAGACGATCGGCCAGAGGCAGTGAGTGACAATAGCAAGCATGCAGCTGCCCGTGATGCCGCCAATCGCGCCGATGCTGTCCAAGGCGGTCCCGCGCATCCCGGAGGGCGCCTTTATTTATGAGCCGAAGTGGGACGGGTTTCGCTCCATCGCGTTCCGGGACGGGGGCGAAGTCGAGATTGGCTCACGTAATGAGCGTCCGATGACCCGCTACTTTCCCGAGATCGTGGAGGCGGTCAAGGCCAATCTGCCCGACAAATGTGTCATCGACGGCGAGATCATCGTCGTGCTTGGCGACCGGCTCGAGTTCGAGGTGCTACAGCAGCGCATCCACCCGGCCGCCAGCCGGGTCAGGCTGCTATCAAACGAGACGCCCGCGAGCTTTATTGCCTTCGACCTGCTTGCGCTAGGCGACACCGACTACACTCACCGGCCGTTCGAGCAGCGACGCGCCGTGCTTGAGGAAGCTCTGGCGGGCGCGAAGCCACCGATCCATCTCACGCCAGCCACCCGTGAGCACGATCTGGCTGTGCAGTGGTTTTCCCAGTTCGAAGGCGCCGGACTGGACGGTGTAGTGGCCAAGCCGCTCGCTGGCACCTACCAGCCTGACAAGCGCACCATGTTCAAGATCAAGCACGAGCGGACTGCAGATTGTGTTGTCGCCGGCTACCGGGTGCACAAAAGCGGGCCCGACAGCATCGGATCACTTTTGCTCGGTCTCTACAAAGACTCCGGTGAACTGGCAAGTGTCGGGGTAATCGGCGCCTTCCCGGCCGCACGCCGCAAGGAGCTCTTCACCGAACTGCAACCGCTGGTGACTACCTTCGATGATCATCCCTGGGCGTGGGCCAAGCAGGAAGAAGGTATCCGCACTCCGCGCAGCTCAGAGTTCAGCCGATGGAACGCCAAGAAGGATCTCTCCTTCATCCCGCTGCGACCCGATCTGGTCGTCGAAGTCCGTTACGAGCATATGGAGGGCGATCGGTTCCGGCACACCGCCCAGTTCCTCCGCTGGCGGCCCGACCGTGATCCGCGCTCCTGCACCTACGAGCAGCTGGAGGAGCCGGTGAAGTACGACCTCGCCGACATCCTCTCCGCCGGCAAATGAGCTCCTCTTGACGGTCAGGCCGGCCGTGTACTGCATGATCAGCCTGTGGCTTCGATAACACCGGAACTCAATTGGAGCGGCACATACACCTACCGGACGCGGCAGGTCCATAGGCCACGCACGATAGCTGAGCTGCGCCGCCTGATTGACACGGCGAGCGGGTCGTTGCATGGCCTCGGTACCCGCCATTCGTTCAATGACATCGCCGATGCCGACGGGCTGATCTCGCTCGAAGCCCTGTCCGGGAGCGTGACGATCGACGAGGATGCTCGCACCGTGACGGTTCCCGCCGCGATGCGGTACGGCGACCTGGCGCGGCTGCTACAGGAAGCTGGCTGGGCGCTGAGCAATCTCCCATCCCTGCCACACATCTCCGTCGCAGGCTCGGTGGCTACTGCAACCCATGGGTCCGGCAACGCCAATCCCTCGTTGGCTTCCGCGGTGACTGCGGTGAGCATGGTGACCGGCACCGGCGACCTGCTGCGGATCGATCACGCTTCGCCGGACTTTCCGGGAGTTGTCGTGCATCTGGGCGCACTCGGTGTTGTCACCGACCTCATGCTCTCCATCGAGCCGACCTTCGAGGTTCGCCAGAACGTCTATGAACACCTGCCATGGGACCAGCTCACCGGCTCATTCGACGACGTCATGGCCGCTGGCTACAGCGTCAGCGCCATCACCGACTTTGCCGGCGACGATGTCGACTTGCTCTGGGTCAAGTCGAGGGTGGATGGCGACGCATCGCAGATGCCGCGTGAGCTGTTCGGTGCTCGGGCGGCCACCGAGAAGCTCCACGTGACGCGTGGCAACGATCCGATGCACTGCACCCCGCAGCTCGGCGAGCCAGGTCCGTGGTGCGACCGCCTCCCCCACTTCCTGCTCGAGTTCACTCCGAGCAGTGGCGCAGAGATCCAAACCGAGTACCTGATGGACCGTCGGTACGCCAGCTCAGTCATCGACACGTTGCGTGGGCTCGGACACGCCATCGCACCCGTCGTCAGGAGTGCGGAGATCCGTACTGTCGCCGCCGACGAGCTCTGGCTCAGTCCCGCCTATCAGCAGAACGTGTTCGGCGTGCATTTCACCTGGCAACCCGATACTGCCGCGGTGACGGGGCTCGTCGAGAACATCGAGGCAGTTCTGCAGCCGTTTCATCCGCGGCCGCACTGGGCGAAGGTCTTCGGCGATGGCCACCGCTGGTCGGAGCTCTATCCGCGGCTCGCAGATTTCCGCAGGCTTGCCGAGGCGTACGACCCGCGCGGCGTCTTCCGCAACGCCTATCTCTCGCGCACTATCGTTGCCTGAACACACCCAGCCCACCGGTCTAGAATTCATCGGTGCCTAGTCCCGACAGCGCTGTGCGGGTGGCCGGCTTGGTCGTCAAATTCGGTCGCCGCGCGGTACTCGACGGCCTTGCGCTGGAAGCGAAGACTGGGGCACTGACTGCCGTTCTTGGGCCCAACGGCGCGGGCAAGACTACGCTGATCCGCTGCTGTACGGACCTCATTCAGCCATCCCAGGGAACAGTGAGAGTGCTGGGGCTGCCGGCCGGCTCACGGAAGCTGGCCGGCCGCATCGGACTGATGCCGCAGAGCGCCGGTTCCTGGTCAGGGATCAGGGCGATCGAACTCTTGCGCTATCTCGCCGGCCTGTACGCCAATCCGCTGCCCGTGCCAGCGCTCGTGGAGCGGCTGGGGCTCGCTGACTGCGCGAGAACTCCGTATCGGCGGCTCTCCGGCGGCCAGCAACAGGCCGTCAACCTTGCTGGCGCGCTCATTGGCCGGCCTGAGCTGGTTTTCCTCGACGAACCAACAGCCGGCATGGATCCGCATGCCCGCCGCGCCACGTGGCTGCTGCTGCGGGAGCTCCGCGCGAATGGTGTCACCATGCTGTTGACCACGCACGCCATGGACGAGGCCGAGGCCCTCGCCGACCATGTGTTCATTGTGGATCGCGGCCGGGTCGCGATCTCTGGCACCGTTCGGCAGCTCACGAAGTCCGGCGGAAGTCTAGAGAGTGTGTTCCTCAGCCACACCAGTGCTCGGACGGTCTCGTGACGACATTGGACCTATCACCTGCTCCAGCGCCCGCACCTCCCCTCAGGCGGATCATCCGGCATGGACTCATCGAGGCGCGACTTCTGATCCGCAATGGCGAGCAGCTGCTGCTGGCATTGGTGATACCACTGGCAATCTTGGTGGCCGGCCGATTCGCCAACGCCTCGATCGTCAGTCTCGACGTGCTTGGGCCGTCGGTACTCGCGTTGGCCGTGTGGTCCACAGCCTTCACTTCGGTAGCGATCAGCACCGCCTTCGAGCGGCAATACGGAGTATTGGAGCGGCTCGCGACAACCCCTCTAGGCAAGCCGGGCCTGCTCGCCGGTAAGGCCCTGGCCCTGATCTTGATCATGTTCGGCCAGCTGGTGATCTTGACCGGTGCTGCTCTGGGACTCGGCTGGCGACCTGAATTCACGCCCCTGTCGGGGCTCCTGGCGGTGCTACTGGTGATCTTGGCAACGGCGACGTTCGTGTGCCTCGCGCTGCTGCTTGCCGGTCGCCTTCGGGCAGAGTCAACGCTTGGCCTTGCCAATCTGATCTACGTGATCTTGCTCATCGGCGGGGCGCTCATCATTCCCCTGGAGCGCTATCCCGCCGCGCTGCAGCCGCTGATCGAGATCCTGCCAACTGCCGCATTAGGCGAGGGGCTGCGAGCCGCCGCGAGCGGGCAGCTGCTGGGCTGGCCGGTGGTGGTCTTGTTAGCCTGGCTGGTGGCCGCTGGTCTAGCCTCATGGAAGGGCTTTCGATGGACGTCGTAAAGCAGCTGCCCCCGGAGGCCGAAGCGGCTGGGAGCGCTGGACCGTTGGCCACTCTGCTCCGCATCGTACGTGGGCCGGACGCATTGCGAGCTTGGGCGATCGTCTCGCTGGTCATGAACATCGCGATTGTCGTGACGGGTGGTCTGGTCCGGTTGACGGGCTCCGGGCTGGGGTGCCCGACCTGGCCGAGGTGCACCGAAGACTCCTACGTTTCCCATCCCGAGCTCGGCATCCACGGAGCGATCGAGTTCGGCAACCGGCTTTTCACCTTCGTGCTGATCATTGCGGCGGCGCTCACGTTCATCAGTGCCATGCTCTATCGGGAAAATGGGCGGCCGCGAACCGACCTGCGCTGGCTGGCGGCTGGCCTGGCGTTGGGCATCCCGCTCCAAGGCGTCATCGGCGGCATCACCGTGCTCACCCAGCTCAACCCGTACGTTGTGGGCCTGCATCTGTTGCTGTCGATGGTGCTGATCTCACTCGCGGTCTGGCTGGTGCGGAAGGCCTGGCACCTCGCACCTGCACGGGTATCAGGCTTGTCCGTGGCCATCACCCGGGTCACGTTCGTGCTGATGTGGCTGGCGATCTGGCTCGGCACGCTGGTGACCGGCAGTGGGCCACACGCCGGTGATGAGAACGCGCCGCGGAACGGCCTCGACGCCATGCTGCTCACCCGCTTGCACACCAGCGTGGTCTACGCGACTGTTGCCGCGAGCGTGGTCTGCTTCTGGCTGCTGCGCAGCAGGGCTGCGCTGCTGCTACTGCTGGCCGAGGTCATGCAGGCAGGAATAGGCATCGCCCAATATCAGCTGGGACTGCCTATTTGGCTGGTCGCGCTCCACCTTCTCGGCGCCTCGCTGGCCATTACGGCCACGACCAACTTGTTGCTCTCCGTATCGCGACGCTGAGGCGTGGGACGAGCACCCCAGGATGCGAGGATGATCATGCAGACCTCGAACAGGAGTAACTCGCGATGAGCAGCAACATCATGTGGTTCGCCGACCTCGGATTGGCCGACCTGGAGCAGGTGGGTGGGAAGAACTCGAGTTTGGGGGAGATGATCAGCAATCTGTCGGCGGCCGGCGTGGTCGTGCCTGACGGGTTCGCCACCACCGCAGATGCCTATCGGCGTTTTATCGGTGACACCGGGCTGGCCGACCTGATCAGGTCGGAGCTGTCCGGGTTAGACACCGATGACGTGCCGCGGCTGGTCGAGGTCGGCGGCAGGATCCGGGCGGCAGTGGTTGACCAGCCATTCCCGGCCGACCTGGAGGCCGATATCCGCACCGCCTACGACCGGCTGGCCGGCGGCGACGAGAACAGGTCCTTCGCGGTGCGATCTTCCGCGACGGCGGAGGACCTTCCGGATGCGTCGTTTGCTGGTCAGCAGGAGACGTTTTTGAACATCCGCGGCATCGACGCCATCCTGATCGCCATCAGGCAGGTATTCGCCTCGTTGTTCAACGACCGGGCGATCGCCTACCGCGTGCATCACGGCTTCGCGCATGAGCAAGTGGCGCTGTCGGCGGGCGTCCAGCAGATGGTGCGCTCCGACATGGGGGCATCCGGGGTGATGTTCACGATGGACACCGAATCCGGGTTCACTGATGCGGTGTTCATCACGTCGTCGTACGGGTTGGGCGAGGCGGTGGTGCAGGGAGCGGTCAACCCGGACGAGTTCTACGTCTACAAGCCAGCGTTGCAGGCGGGGCGGCCGGCGATCCTGAAGCGGGGGATCGGTGGCAAGGCGACCAAGATGGTCTACACCGCGGACCGGGCCGTCGGGAAGACGACGGAATTCGTGGATGTCTCAGAGGCGGAGCGGCGGGTCCTCAGCCTGAGCGACACGGAGGTGGAGGAGCTCGCCCGGCAGGCCGTGGCGATCGAGAAGCATTACGGGCGGCCGATGGACATCGAATGGGGCAAGGATGGTGTCGACGGCCGGTTGTACATCCTGCAGGCTCGGCCGGAGACGGTGCAGTCCCGGCAGGCTGTTGGGAGCGTGCAGCGTTTCCGGATGGACCAGAGAGGCCCTGTACTGGTGGAGGGTCGGGCGATCGGGCAGCGGATCGGCGCTGGCCCCGTCCATGTCCTTCAGTCGGTGGATGCCATGCATGAATTCGTCCCCGGCGAGGTGTTGGTGGCGGAGATGACCGACCCGGACTGGGAGCCGATCATGAAACGGGCGGCGGCGATTGTCACGAACCGCGGTGGCCGTACCTGCCACGCGGCGATCATCGCCCGCGAGCTCGGCATCCCCGCGGTCGTAGGCACCGGCAGTGCGACCCGGGACCTGACCGACGGGCGGCCGGTCACAGTTTCCTGCGCGGAGGGTGACACCGGTTTCGTCTACGACGGAATCTTGGGTTTCACGGTTGAGTCGACCGAGCTGGCGGAGATGCCCGACATTCCGGTGAAGATCATGATGAATGTGGGCACGCCGGACCAGGCGTTCGCGTTCTCTCGGTTGCCGAATGCCGGGGTGGGTCTGGCCCGGTTGGAGTTCATTATCAACCGGCAGATCGGCATCCACCCCAAGGCCCTGCTCGGCCTCGACCAGCTGGAGGAGCCGCTCAAGGGGCAGGTGGCAGAGGCAGTCGCCGCCTACGCCAGCCCTCGGGACTTCTTCGTCACGCGCGTTGTGGAGGGGGTGGCCACGTTGGCGGCCGCGTTCGCGCCGCACCCGGTCATCGTGCGGATGTCGGACTTCAAGTCCAACGAATACGCCAACCTGGTTGCCGGGGAGTTGTACGAGCCGCACGAGGAGAACCCCATGATCGGCTACCGGGGCGCATCTCGCTACTTGTCAGCGGACTTCGCGGACTGCTTCGCAATGGAGTGCGAGGCGCTGAAGTACGTCCGTGACGAGATGGGCCTGACCAACGTGAAGATCATGATCCCGTTCGTCCGGACCCTGACTGAGGCCGAAGGGGTGATCGACCTGCTCGCTCGGCACGGACTGCAACGGGGTGTCAACGAGCTGCAGGTAATCATGATGTGCGAGCTGCCGTCCAACGCCGTCATCGCCGACGCGTTCCTGGACTACTTCGATGGCTTCTCCATCGGGTCCAACGACATGACCCAGCTCACCCTGGGCATCGACCGCGACTCAGCTCTAGTCGCCGGCGGCTTCGACGAACGCGACCCGGCAGTCAAACACATGCTGAGTGCCGCCATCACCGCCTGCAAAAAGCGAGGCAAATACGTCGGCATCTGCGGCCAAGGCCCATCCGACCACCCCGACCTCGCCGAATGGCTCCTCGACCAAGGCATCGAGTCCATGTCCCTCAATCCGGATACCGTCGTCGACACCTGGAACCGGCTAGCCTCACTGTCCCGGGTTTGAGGCCTAGCGCAACAGCGTGTCGACAGCGGCAGCCACGAAAATCAGCGCGAGGTAGGAATTCGACCAGTGGAACAGCCGCATTGGCTGTAATGCCGCGTCGGTCAGGCCACGCTGCGCACGAGCCAGTAGCTGCCAGGACTGCCACACGAGCACAATCCCCGTGATCAGTGCAACAACTGGATAGAGCCAGCCGGTGTGAGCAACAGGCCAGAGCACGAGCGACACCAGCACTGTCACAACCGAGTACAGGAAGATCTGTCGCGCCACCGCCGTCGCCGACCGCACAACGGGCAGCATCGGCACATGCGCTGCGGCATAGTCCTCGCGATAACGCATGGCGAGCGCCCACGTGTGTGGCGGCGTCCAGAAGAACACGATGAGAAACATCACGAACGGAGTGAGCGCGAGGCTGCCGGTCACCGCTGTCCAGCCGATCAGCGGTGGGAAGCAGCCCGCGATGCCGCCCCAGATGATGTTTTGCGGGGTGCGCCGCTTCAGCCAAAGGGTGTAAACGCCGATGTAGAACGCGTTGGCGCCCAGCGCGAGGGCGGCGGAAAGCCAATTGACGAAGTATCCGAGCCACAGTGTTGCCGCAATCCCCAAGATCAGTCCGAACACCGTCGCACCCAGCGGACCGACGGCGTGCCGCGGCAGCGGGCGGCGACGGGTACGCCGCATGCGTTCGTCGATGTCGCGGTCGAGCACGCAATTGAATGCGTTGGCGCTGGCGGCGGCCAAGCAGCCGCCGATCATGGTGGTCAGCACAACCTTGAGCGGCGGGACTCCACCGGCGGCGAGGAACATAGCCGGCACGGTGGTCACTAAGAGAAGCTCGATAATGCGGGGCTTGGTGAGTCCCAGGTACGCCGTGACAACGTGGCGAACATGAGCGATTTGCCGGCTACGGCGAACTGTCCGAAACCCAAGATCAACACGGGCTACCCGGTCGTCGGCGGCCACTCGACCTGGTACGTCGATGCTCGTCACAGGCTTACTCACTCACTGTTAGGCGACTCTGGTCCCCGGCGACACCCACCCCGCACTGCGAGCGTTGGTTGCGACCAGTTCCGTGTCCTGGTGCACTGCGAGCGTCGGTCGCGCGAGCAGTGCCGTGAGACGGGCAGTCACCGAGGCTGAGTCTAGGGCCCGGCGTTGGAATTGACACTCACACTCGGACTTCTTGCTTGGGGTGGGGTTACTCACACGGAAGGTTCTCGGCCTGACCCTATATCCCCCACCAACTCGCCCCCGATAGGCTCGCATTGTCCGGGCTGCCCAGCCAGCAGCCCGCAGAGCCGTCTCGGAAGGATCTTCTAGCACGTGAGTGTGACCGATACAGACATCTCCGGCTTAGTTCTGCCGGAGGGGTGGACCGAACTCGACTCGCAGGCCGTCAACACCATACGCGTACTGGCCGCCGATGCCGTGCAGAAGGTCGGCAACGGCCATCCAGGCACTGCAATGAGTTTGGCGCCGGTCGCATACCTGCTGTTCCAAAAGGTGATGCGGCACAATCCCAGCGACACGCACTGGCCCGGTCGGGACCGCTTTGTGCTGTCCTGCGGGCACACCAGCCTGACGCTCTACATTCAGCTCTACCTCGGCGGCTTCGGTCTCGAACTCGACGACATCAAGTCCTATCGAATGTGGGGATCCAAGACACCGGGGCACCCGGAGTACGCGCATACCAAAGGCGTCGAAGTCACTACCGGGCCACTCGGCCAAGGCGTCGCCAATGCGGTGGGGATGGCAATGTCGGCCCGCCGGTTGCGCGGACTGCTCGATCCAGATGCCCCGCCGGGAACCTCGGTATTCGATCACCACATCTACTGTCTCGCCTCCGATGGCGACATCGAAGAGGGCGTTGCCTCCGAGGCTTCATCGCTGGCTGCCACACAGCGGCTCAGCAATCTCACCCTTATCTATGACAGCAACCGGATCTCGATCGAGGACGACACGAAGATCGCCCTTACCGAGGACACGACCGCTCGCTATGCCGCGTACGGCTGGCATGTGCAAACGGTGGATTGGACCCACGGCGACGCCCATCACTATCAGGAGAATGTCGCTGCGCTCGCGGAGGCTATCGAGGCAGCCAAGACAGTCACAGATCAGCCAACGTTCATCTGCCTGAAGACCATCATTGGCTGGCCCGCTCCGAACCTTCAGGGCACCGGCAAGGCCCATGGCGCCGCGTTGGGTGAGGAGGAAGTTGCCGCAACCAAGAGGGTGCTCGGCTTCGAGGAGGACAAGAGCTTCGTCGTTGCCGATGAAGTGATCACGCACACGCGCAAGCTGATCGAGCGTGGAGCGCAGGCTCAGCAGGAGTGGGAGCAGGCCTTCGATAGCTGGGCTGCGGCCAATCCCGAGCGCAAGGGCCTGTACCAGCGGCTGATCAACAACGAGCTCAGCCCTGGTTGGGAGGAGGTATTGCCCAGTTGGTCGCACGATCCCAAAGGCATCGCCACCCGGGCAGCTTCGGGAAAGATACTCAGCGCAATCGCGCCTAAGTTGCCCGAGCTCTGGGGCGGCTCGGCGGACCTCGCGGAATCCAACAACACCACCCCCGAGGGTGAGCCCAGCTTCCTGCCATCCGATCGGCAGAGCAGGCTGTTTCCCGGTGATCCATATGGCAGGGTGCTGCACTTTGGCGTCCGCGAACACGCCATGGGTGCGATCCTGAACGGCATCAAGGTGCACGGGGGTTTACGGCCGTACGGCGGCACCTTCTTGATCTTCAGCGACTACATGCGGCCCGCGGTTCGGCTTGCGGCGCTGATGGAGTTGCCGGTGATCTACGTCTGGACTCACGACTCGATCGGTCTGGGCGAGGACGGCCCCACGCATCAGCCGATTGAACACCTCGCCGCACTGCGGGCCATCCCTGGCCTCGATGTGGTCCGTCCGGCTGACGCGAACGAGACCGCCGCCGCCTGGGCGGCGATCTTGAAGAACAACGACCGGCCGGCCGGACTGGCCCTCACCCGGCAGGCCGTGCCCATCTTCCCACGTGGCGACGACGGCTTCGCCGATACTTCCGAGGTCGCCAAGGGCGGCTACATCCTCAAAGACTGCGACGGAACCCCCGATGTGATCTTGATCGGAACCGGCTCCGAGGTGCAGTACGTTGTGGCGGCCCAGGAGTTGCTTGCCGAGCAGGACATCAAGGCGCGAGTGGTGGCGATGCCGTGTCGGGAGTGGTTCGACGAGCAGGACCAGGGCTACAAAGATTCCGTCATCCCGCCCGAGATCAAGGCGCGCGTCTCGATCGAGGCCGGGGTCGGCATCGGTTGGCGTGACCTCGTCGGTGACGCCGGGCGAATCATCAGCATCAACCACTACGGAGCCAGCGCGGCTGCGAGTGTCTTGTTCAAGGAGTTTGGTTTCACTCCAGAAACAGTCGTCGCGGCCGCCCAAGAGAGCCTCGATGCGTCGTCTGGGACTACCGCTCCCACGCATCCGGCAGCCAGCGGGCCCAGGGGTCCCGCAGACGTAGAGGCCCATCCGGGCGTCACCATCAGCTGAGCCCAGCTGACGCCACCACCCACTCATCCAGGAGAACTGATCATGAATGAACGGCTCAAGGCCCTCGCAGACGCAGGCGTCTCCATCTGGCTGGACGACCTGTCTCGTGAGCGCATTACCTCGGGAAACCTGGCTGATCTCGTGTCCAATTACTCGGTCAGCGGGGTTACAACCAACCCGACGATCTTCGCCACGGCGCTTGCCCAAGGTCACATGTATGACGACCAGATCAAGGAGCTTGCGGCACGCAGCGCAGAGCTCCACGACGCCATCAAGGTGTTGACCACCGACGACGTACGCGACGCCTGTGACATCATGGCCGCTACTTTCGCGGCGACCAACGGCGTCGACGGCCGGGTGTCGATCGAGGTCGATCCGGATCTGGCCGACGAAACCGACGCCACCACAGCGCAGGCCACCGACCTGTGGAAGATCGTCGACCGACCCAACGTGCTGATCAAGATTCCAGCTACCAAGGCCGGCCTGCCGTCGATTGCCTCGGTTACCGGTGAAGGTGTCAGTGTGAACGTGACGCTGATCTTCGCTTTGGAGCGCTACCGCGAGGTGATCAACGCCTACATGACTGGGTTGGAGCGAGCCTCCGAGGTGGGCCATGATCTGAACAAGATCCACTCGGTGGCTTCCTTCTTCGTTTCTCGGGTGGATACCGAGATTGACAAGCGCCTGGAGGCGATCGGCTCCGACGAGGCGCTGGCGCTGCGCGGCAAGGCCGCCATCGCGAATGCTCGGCTGGCGTACGCGCTGTATGAGGAGGAGTTCAGCAGCGAGCGGTTCGCCGCGCTAGAAGCCAAGGGAGCCAACCGGCAGCGGCCGCTGTGGGCCTCGACCGGGGTCAAGAATCCTGACTACTCCGACACCATGTACATAACCGAGCTCGTCGTCCCGAACACCGTGAACACCATGCCAGAGAAGACCATGATGGCCTTCGCTGATCACGGCGAGGCACGCGGCGACATGGTGAGCGGCACGAATGCGGAGGCGCAGCGGGTGCTCGACGACTTGGAGCGGGTCGGCATCTCCTACGACGATGTGGTCGACGTGCTGGAACGGGAGGGAGTCGAGAAGTTCGAGGCGTCGTGGAACGAGCTGGTCGTCGACGTTCAGGAGGCGCTCGAGGCCGCCAAGGCTTCTCGTCGCTGACGTCACCGCCAACTGCTGGGCGCGTCGGAAATCGCTCGAACAGCTCTAAAGAATGCCAACCAGCGGCGAGCATCGGAAATCGCGCGAACAGCTTTTAAAATGCCAATCAGCTGCGAGCGTCGGAAATCGCGCGACCAGCTCTAAAAAGGGAGCCGCTGCGTGATCACTGTGATGCGTCCCAACCCGCTTCGCGACCCCGATGATCGACGGCTCCCGAGGATTGCCGGACCCTGTGTGCTGGTGATCTTCGGTGTCACCGGTGACCTGGCAACCAAGAAGCTGATGCCGGCGGTGTACGACCTTGCCAACCGCGGTCTGCTGCCGCCTGGTTTTGCCTTGGTCGGGTACGCCCGGCGCGACTGGAGACACCGGGACTTTGCACAAATCGTGCATGCCGCGGTCAAGCAGAATGCTCGCACCGACTTCCGAGAGGAGGTATGGCAGCAGCTCTCCGAAGGCATCCGGTTCGTGCCCGGAGAGATCGGCGACGAGGAGGCCTTCAGCAGGCTGGCCGAGACGATCACCGATCTCGACGAAGCACGCGGTACCGGGGGGAATCACGCGTTCTACCTGTCCATCCCGCCAGGGCTTTTCCAGACGGTGATCGATCAGCTGCGCACGCATGGACTGGCTGAGGAGCATCCGGGCCGGTGGAGCAGGGTAGTGATCGAAAAGCCGTTTGGCCACGACCTGGACAGCGCACGAGAACTGAACCGGATCGTTTCCAGCGTCTTCCCCGGCTCCTCGGTGTTTCGCATCGACCATTACCTCGGCAAAGAAACCGTGCAGAACATGATGGCTCTGCGATTCGCAAATCAGATGTTCGAGCCGGTGTGGAACAACCACTACGTCGACCATGTCCAGATCACGATGGCCGAGGACATCGGGATCGGCGGCCGCGCCGGTTACTTCGACGGCATCGGCATCGCCCGCGATGTCATCCAGAACCACCTGCTGCAACTGTTCGCACTCACCGCGATGGAGGAGCCGACCTCGTTCGAGGCACGCCAGCTCCGCGCTGAAAAGGAAAAGGTGCTCGCCGCCGCCCGGCCGCCGGAGCGGATGGATTTGCACACCGCGCGAGGTCAGTACGCGGGCGGCTGGGCCGGCGGGGAAAAGGTCAAGGGTTATCTGGAGGAGGATCGGATTCCGGCCGACTCCCACACCGAGACCTATGCAGCCATCCGCCTCGACATAGACAACCGTCGCTGGGCTGGCGTGCCGTTCTACCTGCGGACTGGCAAGCGCCTGGCCCGGCGGGTGACCGAGATCGCGCTCGGCTTCAAACGTGCGCCGCATCTTCCTTTCAGCGAGACCGACACCGAGGAGCTGGGCTACAACGCAATCGTGCTGCGGATTCAGCCGGATGAGGGCGTCACCTTACGTTTTGGCGCCAAGGTACCAGGTACCCAGATGGAGATCCGCGAAGTGAACATGGACTTTGCCTACGGCGGGTCGTTCACCCAGTCCTCACCCGAGGCGTACGAGCGGCTGATCTTGGACGTGCTGCTAGGTGACGCACCGCTGTTCCCGCACCACCAAGAGGTGGAACTCTCCTGGGAGATCTTGGATCCGATCTTGGGCTACTGGGCGAGCCTGCCGGGCCAGCCCGAAGAATACGAGCCCGGATCGTGGGGGCCCAAAGGCGCCGATGCCATCCTGGCACGGGACGGCTTCAGTTGGAGGCGGCCATAATGATCATCTCCCTTACCGACACCAGCTCGGCGGAGATCTCCGCGGAACTGCTCCGGGCTCGGCGCAGCGCGGGTAGCCCTGCGCAGGGCATGGTGTTGACCTTGATCATCGTCTGCGACGAGTCTGAGTTTGCGAGCGCGATGGAAGCCAGCATGGCGGCTGGCCGGGAGCATCCGTGCCGAATCCTGCTGGTGGTCACCGCCGCAGGACGGCACGCTGGGCTGGACGCAGACGTGCACATCGGCGAGGGAACACCAGGGGAGGTCGTCGTGATCAGGATGCGCGGTGCGGTCGCGTCACATCCCGCCTCGGTGATCCGGCCACTGCTGCTGCCCGATTCCCCCGTTGTGATCTGGTGGCCCGGCAAGGCGCCCAAGAACCAGGCCGCCGACGAACTGGCACAGTTATCGATGCGCCGGCTGACTGACGCGGCAGCCTCGAACCGCCCCCTTGCAACGCTCAAGGCACGCGCCCGCGACTACAGCCCTGGTGACACCGACTTGAGCTGGACCCGGCTAACTCCGTGGCGGGCCCTACTGGCCGCAGCGCTGGACCAGTACCCGGCCAAGATCAAGTCGGTGCTCATCGAGGCTGAGAACGGCAATCCGTCCGCTGACTTGCTGGCGGCTTGGCTGCGGTCGAGGCTGAAGGTAGACGTGACCCGCAAGATCAGCAACGGGCCCGGTTTGACCGCTGTGCGGATGGCTACGGCGGCCGGTGACATCGCGATCACTCGGGCTGACGGTCTGCTGGCGTATTACGCCGTACCAGGCCAACCAGAACGACTCGTCGCACTCAAGCGACGCGATTACACCGAACTCATCTCTGAGGAACTACGCCGGATGGACGCCGACGACGTCTATGAACGGGCGGTCAAGTCATTGCTGGACAGCGCTCAGGGGACGGGTCGCACTACCTCCGCGGCCAAGAAGGCAGCCAGCAAGAAGCCATCGGGAAAGAAGGCATCTGGCAGCAGGGCCGCAGCCAAGAAGGCCGGCAGCAAACGCAGGGTAGCCAAGCAAGCAGCACGGAATCGCTAGATGGTCGCGACCAGCCCCGAGATCTTGCTTCATTCCGGGGCAGAAGAGGTGGCGGAGGCTCTGGCCGCGCGCCTGATGGCGCGGCTCACGGAGATTCAACGAGACTTCCGAATTCCCCAGCTTGCGCTCACCGGCGGTCGGATCGCCACGCGGGCCTATCAGAAACTGGCGAACGAAGGGCCGAACTCCGCCGTCGATTGGTCTCGGATCGAGTTGTGGTGGGGCGACGAACGTTTCGTACCCGCTGATCATGCAGACAGGAACGCAAAGCAGGCTCTTGACCTGATTGCGGCTCCACTAGCGCTGGACCCTGACCGAGTCCATGAGATGCCGG
>JBKOUS010000229.1:0-10529 GCA_046723505.1 Actinomycetota bacterium | reverse complement strand
GACGTCCGGCGGCAGCCGCGTCGGCGACTTCACGATCTCAGATCTAGTGCCGGAAGCGCTGCGGCAGAACCTGTCGCGGCTGGTAGTCGGTGAAGTTCGCGGTGGGGAGGCGGCAGCGATGTTCGAGGCAATGCAGGCCGGCGCAGGGGCAGGAGAACTATGCACCACGCCGACGCCTTCTCGATCGTATCCCCGTGCTGAACGCTACCCGGTCCCAGCGCGGTGAGCCTGGCCGCCTAGATCTGCGCAGGGGCATAGGGAAGTGGACCGCTCGATGTCGGTGTCGGCCGAGTCAGCAGTCGCGCCGCTGCACCACGGATGGCGTCTCATCAGCCTCGAGCTCGTTGATCAACTCGTCCGGGCGAGAGACCTTGATCAACAAGGGTAGTTCGACACCACCCTTGTGATGCAGCCACGCCCATGATCATCCGAAGCCAATCCTCTGGGAAAGGGATGGCTCTCAGGGGCTTCTGTTCGTACGCACATGTCAACGACAGCGCGCACATGGATTTCCTTCCCGGGCAAGTTGGGTAGGCGCGTTAGTCGTCAACCAAGTCGATCCGTGCACCCAATGAGGTGCAAGATCCGGCGTCGGGTTTCGGGCCGGAGCGGTGGCGCCGCTCTGACAGCCCGTTCAACGGCGTCTGCAAACGGATCGATTCCGACTTGGACGCCGGTGGGGCTAGCCTCCAGGGGAGACCGTGCCGGAGCGGCCCGAGCCTCCTGCGCGATGAGGGTGCTACTCGGAGCCCGCAATGATCAAAGTCCAGACCTTGAGCCCGCCAGAATCGAGCAGCGCCGCAACAACTGGTAAACCGAGCCGTCACCAGACGTCCGTCCGCTACTCATGCCGCCGCCATCCCCGCGTGCACAAACCGCCGGATCGAACCAATCGAGATCCGTCGCGAACGACCCGGCTTGACCGACGCCAGCCGCTCCGAATTGATCAACTCATGGACGCGGTTGCGGCTTACACCCTGCATCGCGGCATTATCACGAAGCGTGAACAACATTCGCTCCATGATCATCTTCCCTTCGGTTGGTCATCGGTGGTCGCTGGTCGGGGTCTCGGCATCCCCGACTGGTGATGGTGTGGTCTCCGCCTGGCCGTCATGGGCCTCGCTGCGCTCGGTCCGCCGGACTGCGTCCCTGAGACCGCTGATTCGCAAGGGTGCCTCGAGAGAGTTGCCAACGTTCGGCCGGCTGAGCGTCCGTAAGGAGTTGAATGTCATCCCGGCCCGGTCGGCCTGCCGCGGCAACCGGACCGTCCCGGTAGCCGCTCTTGCGGGAGCGCCATCTATCACCACCTCACCCACCACCACTCCCTTCTTCTGAACGGACTGCTGTCCTGGTGCCACGCGACAGTGAGTCCTCGCCTGAGCGAGAATCTGTGGTTCAGCCCCCCGTGCGGAGGCTCGTTGCCCCATAGCCTTAAGGACGACAGGTCCGCTTGGCGGTCAGGTGGGCCAAACATATTTGGGGAAACTTGACGCTCCATCGGTTTGTGGGGGAGAGGTACCGCAGCTGAATCAGAAGCGGGTTCACCGTCGCGGTTCACCGATCCTCTTGGCTCTGGTTCGCAAAGGGTGTTCCGCTGGTCCTCCGATGGTCACCGCTGGCTCCCGACGCGTGACTCGCTGGCGGCCGGCGGTTGGTGGCAACTCCGCCTTGAGAGGGCCAATCAGGGTTAACGGCTGGCGTTGGTAACCGGTGAATGTGCCACCTGACTAGGTCATTTGGTCAAGTCGGTGGTGCTCCGCCGAGCGGGCTGTGTCAACCCTGCTTGGCCAGGGGTGTGGCTGCGCTAATCCTCGACTGTTGAACGGGTGAGGTGGATGGAGTCGAGGGCTCGGGCGGGTGTTGCTTGCAACTGGAAGAGGCGCTGTTGAAAGCGCGGCGGCATCCGGGTGACGAGGCGTAGCAGCTCCGGCATCAGCCGAACTTGGATACCGGTCCGCGGGATCAGCGTGGACATGGTGGCATGTCCGATGCTGCGGGCCTTGGCGGCGAGCTCCCGCATGCGGTCCTCGTAGGCGCGCAATCCTGTCTGGTAGTTCCGGCCGGCGTGGCCGAGTTCTTGAGCAAAAACATAGGCGCCGACCATGGCAATGCTGGTGCCGCCGCCGACGGCCGGACCTGGGGAGTAGCCGGCGTCGCCGACCAGAGCGACCCGACCCTTGATCCAGCTCTCCATCACGATCTGGCTGATCGAGTCGAAGTAGAAGTCCTCAGCGGCGTCCATCTCGGCCAGTAGCCGGGGAACCTGCCACCCATCCCCTCCATAGATTTGGTGCAGCACCTGTTTCTGTCCGTCGACGTCGCGGTAATCGAGCATGAACTCCTCGCTGCGGCGGAACAGGAAACCTCCCCTGGCCGTCGCGGTCTGGTGAACGGGGTAGATCGCCGCGAGCCGCCCTGGAGCGTTCCACACCACCATCCGGCCGTCGAGGCCGAGGTAGTTGGGCACGGCGGCGCCCGCCAGGTAGCCGCCGAGGAATCGGCGGAACTGATCCTCGGGCCCGAAGACCATGCGGCGGACGGTGGAGTGCAGGCCGTCAGCTCCGATCACGAGGTCGAACCGGTCGGCTGGGGCGTGCTCGAACGTCACGGCGATGCCGTCGGGCTCCTCGACGATCGTGCGGATCGAGTCCTCGAACAGGTACTGCGCGTCGCCTCGTGTCGCCTCATAGAAGATGCTGGCCAGCTCGCCGCGCATGACCTCGACGTGTCGGCCCGAGATGCCCGCTACCAAGCGGCGCATTTCAACGTCGACGCCGCGACCGTCGCCGCGCTGGAATGAGACGATCTCGGTCCGGGTGCGGGCATCCATCACCGCGGGAAGCACGCCGGCCCATTCGGCCACATCCATCGCCGGCCCGAACACGTCCACGGCATGGCCGCTCGTCCGCACCCGGGCCAACGGCATCCGCTCGACCACCGTCACCGCGAACCCCTGCCAGCAGAGCCAGTACGCCGCTGTCGGGCCCGCGACGCTCGCGCCCGAGATCAGGACGCGCAAAGGCTGCCTGGGCATGTCACCCACCCACGTTAGCGGGCCGCGGTGCGCTGCGCGTGGGCGTGAGCCAGCCGAGAGGAGCCGGTTCCGGTCGCGATGCTGTTGCAAGCGAAGGCCAGCCGGTCGACGATGGCGGCGCAGAGGCGGGGTGGGCAGGCGCGCTTGCATCATCGGGTCATGCTTGCTGACCGCTGGGCCGCGCAGCTTGGCTTAGGTGGCGGAGGCGATAAGCCTCAACCCGAGGACCCCCCGGGTTGCGCCCACCAGCGGCGGTTGGTGGGGCGGCCGATCCTGGCAGCGCAGATCTTGGTCGAGAGGCCAGAAGATCGCATATACGACGACATCGCCGCCGCCGGCAACGCGCTGCGTGATGAGTTGGAAGTCGACGGTGCTCAGTTCATCGAAGCAGCCTGAAACGGGAGCGTTGGGCAGACCGCAGACTGCACAGCTCTCAGCTAAACACGATCAACCCTGAGAGTAGCCTTAACCAAGCACCTTCGGCCCAAGAGCCCCGTGATCGATGACTCCGACGATCCAGGAAGGGATGGCATTGCGTCCAGAGCGACAGGCCGGGCGGTCCCGGGGCCGAATCTTGATTGCTGTTGTCGTGGTGGCGGTGTTGGGTTCTCTCACTCCTGTCGACGTCTATGCGCGTCGGCCCCACGACCGGGGCGCTACGCCGCTGTATATCGGCGCCCAGCCCGTGCGGGACCCGGGATCGGTGATCATTGGCGCGGCCGGTGACATCGCGTGCCCGCCTGGCCGAAGGCGCAGCAGACCCAACGCCTGCGGCATGGAGGGCACTGCGAAGGTGCTTGAGGCGATCCGGCCTGACGCGGTGCTCACCCTTGGCGACAACCAGTACCCGAGCGGTTCGCTGGCTGACTTCGAGGGCTCGTATGCCGACACCTGGGGTGCGTACCGCGATATCACCTTCCCGGTGCCGGGGAACCATGACTATGAAACGCCCGGCGCTGGGGGGTACTTCGCTTACTTCGGCAAGCGCGCCGGTGAGCCCGATAAGGGCTACTACAGCTACGATCTCGGCGCCTGGCACCTGATCGCGCTGAACTCCGAATGCCACCAGATTGGCGGTTGCAGCGCCTCGGATCCGCAAGCCCGCTGGCTCCGGCATGATTTAGCGGCTCACCCACGTAAGTGTGTGCTCGCCTACTGGCACCGGCCTCGCTTCAGCTCAGGACCGCATGGCAACGACCACGACCTAGATGCACTGTGGCGGATCCTTGCTGGGGCGCACGCCGACGTCGTCCTTGCCGGGCACGACCACGACTACGAGCGGTTCACGCCAATGAATGCCGACGGAGAAGCCGACCCGGAAGGGCTGACGCAGTTCGTCGCAGGTACAGGCGGCCGGAGCCATTACGAATTCCGCAACCCCAAGCCGACGAGCAAAGTCGGGATTACCGGGCGCCACGGTGTGCTGCGCCTACAGCTGACCGAGCAGGCTTACACGTGGGAGTTCACGGCGGCTCCTAGAGGTCAGGTGCTTGACAGCGGGAACCGCCAGTGCCATTGAGCTGGCTCTGCAGCTCAGGAATACACGGACCGCCTAGCGCGAGGTGCGTGTCACATTGCCACGGCCTGCGGCGCTGTTTCACGGCCCTGGCACTCGCTGGGGGTGCTGACATCAGCATCGTGAGCAAGCTCCTCGTCCACAGCTCGATCTCGATCACAGCGGACATCTACGCGTACATGATGACGGTCATCGGCCAGCGTGCCGTGAATGAGCCGCAGCCGTGATTACACGCACTCCAGAGCAAGATCGACTAAAGATTGCACGCTTAGTGCACACACAACAGGCCATGAAGAGCTGATATGGACCTTGACCTGCGGGCGGAGCGCTCCCGACAAGGGAAAACACTGGTCTGGCTGGCGAGATTTGAACTCGCGACCCCTTGACCCAAGACATCAGCAGCGCGTTCGAGACTGTCCGTGGGCGCCTGATTTCCCTTACAGATAAGGGTTTTGGACTTGGGCGGATTTCAACGGACAAACCCTAATGGTGGTCAAAGAGGTGGTCAAACGCATAGCTGAAATGAGCGAATCGAACGGTCTGAACCAAGATCAAAAACAGACAGTGGCCCGCAGGAGCGGCAACTTTCTACGGGCCAGGAATCCCACATAGCAGAGAGGCGAGGTCCCAACGAGCGAAGTGAAAGGTCCTTACGCTGCCTGCAGCCCTGTCGCAGGTCTTCTTGCGACGGGTCGAACCGTTGACGGTCGGCTGGCTGGGAACCAGGTTCCCAAGTGGGGTTGAGGGTTGTGAGTGCTTGAGCAAGTCCACAATCGGTAGCGCAGCAGTCCGTCGGGTGGTCTCGAAGTGGGCTCCGGCTGCGGTGATGGCCACTGCGACGGGCGGGGGGCTCGGGCCGCCCATCGGGTAGCCCTTCCCTTCTGGGTCAGGCTCACCGTCGCGTTCGTGATCAATCGAATCTGTCGTCTGCGGGTCTATCTCGACCCCGCATCACGTCAGGTGACGATCAGTCGTCCTCCCAGCATCCGGTCTGCACACCCCATCGGAACACATAAGCCCACAACACCTCGTCCCGAAGTGGGTGGGCCACTTCCCAGCCCAGCTCGTCAAGTTTGGCGCAGTCCTTGGCCATGCCCGCTACATCAATCTCTTCTTTAAGGTGTGGGCGGTACTTCTCCCAGTCGATCGTTGCTTCTGCTATCGCATCTCCGTTGGACCAGGTGCCTGAGCTGGTTCGGTTGCCGCCGTAGTGGCCTCGAAAGACGATCGTTCCACCGCAAGGCGGACCGTCGTCAGGCAGCACCCCGCCGGGCCCCTCCTCTGCTCCACCGAGGAAATCGATTAACTCGACATAACCACTTTCGTCGGTTCGGTCGCTGAAGAGGAACCGGTTGGCCCAGGCGCTGTCCGGGCCGTCGGTCAGCCGGTACTCCATGCGGACGGTGCGACCGGCATAACCCAGGTACCGCTTGGAGGTCCACGATGCCCGCAGCAGCGCGGCTGCGCCCTCGACCGCCTCACCGCAGATGTAAGGCTCGTTGATGAAGTTCATCCAGTCCGTGACGCCCTTGTACTTGAACAGCGTGCGACGCTGCAGCACCAGCGAGCCGGCGTTCGACTCGTTCACGTCCCATTTGCCCGGGATTCCGGCTGAGGAGTCGCTCACTTTCAGCTTGACCGGAATCTCATCGCCAGCCACTGCGTTGGAGGTCGGCACTTCAACCGAGACACGGTCGGTGTCCTTACCGGCCGCCGCTTCCTCAGTGTCGAAGGTGCCTGCAGCGCGGAAGTAGCCGTTGTACACGCGCCAGGTGTCCCCGGCCTCAACGGTGCAGCCGGTAGGCGCCTTGATGGTGACGGTGCGGATGGCTTCGGACAATCCGACAACAGCCTCGTGCGGGCCCGCCTGGTAGCGGGCCGGGTTGGCGATGGACCAGCTCCAGGCGTCTCCGTCGGCGCACGGTGCGCCAGTAAGCGCCTCTGCTGGGCTTGCTGCGAGAGCGACGCCCCCGAGCGTTAGGGCCAGGCTTGCGGCCCCGGCGATCAACCGCTTGATCATCTGTCTGATTCCCGATCGCTTTAGCAGTACTTGATGCCGCTGCCGTCTCCCCACGTGCAAGTGTCCTTCAGCGCTCCGCTGCTGTCGCGCGAGGTCGCTTTGTCGCCGGTGTTGTTCCAGACGTACCAGCCTTTGCCCCAGTAGAGATCGGTGCTGCTGTTGGTGCCCTTGCCAGTGTGCAGCCTGACACTCTTGCCAGCGCCTAGCTTGAAGCTGGGGAAGGTGTAGACGTGATTCGCGAGATCACGGACCGTCCAGCCCGTCAGTGTCCGAGTGGTCGTGCCGGTGTTCGTGATCGTCACATACTCACGGTTTAGCTGATAGTTGGTCCGTACGTCGCTTCCCGATGGGTCGTACTGAATCTTCCGAAACTGGATGGCACTGGCTGCGTTGGCCGGTAACGCGATCAGGCTTAAGGCGGTCACGAGAAATGCGACTAGAAGGGCGCGGATGCGCATTTGAAACCCCCGAGTTGACCGCCCGCAATCAGCCCGGACGGCGAAATGAATAAGGAATCGGAGCGTACGCCAGATAGCGAGATGAAATCCTCAAATGAGCAGAACCGTTAGCCAAACTCAATGGAGAGTGCGCAAAGTAACGATTAAGTGTTACTGGCGCCCTATCCGGCGTGGCTTGCTATGCGGGGTATTGACGCTGGCGGTTCCTGCGCATCCGGACCCGCTGATGCTCCCTACAGTCACGGCAGACACAGCCCGCCACGTATGCCGCGTTCGTGCCGTGCTCAAGGTCGTTTCGGCGGGTCGCCTCCAGCTCGGCCGACCACTTCTCGTCGGTCCTGGTGAGTCCCCACACCTGATTGGAGGTCAGGCCCCAGGTCACTAAGCAGCGTGCGGAACGGCTGGCCCGCGTAGACCGCGTCTATGAGCTGTTGCCGTACCTCGAGGGGGTAGTCGCTTCCGTACTCTCGCTCGTCTCCAGGCTCGCTTAGTGTCGGCGTGCGCACGCCGGCATAGGTTGCAGTGGCACCCAGCGTGCCAGCGGGCCGGCATGCCATGTGCTGCCTCACTCACCTCGGGAACGCTAGCGGGTTGTCATTCCGGAATCAGACTTAGACCGCGACACCCCTCCGAGAAGCCAACGACGGCGGATTTGAGGTACCCGCTGGCGCTCTTAGCCCCCATGCGGCGCCCCAGCTTTTCGCGGTCGAGGCTTGGGAAACCAGTCGTCGACCTTGCTGTGAGTCTTGATGAACGTCCCGGCAGCGTGCCGTGGAGTCAGTCGAAGGGTGTTTAACAGCAGGTCCCAATAGACTGCGCCCAAATAGTCGAGGGCGTGGGTGTGGACCGTCGGGTGATGTCCTTCATGGACAATGTCGTCACGAATACCCAGCAGCCGATTCAGTCGAAACCTAGTCCTGACCGCCCGCCGATCGACGTTGTAAATCTCGGCTAACTGTCCTTCCAAAGCGACGAACCGTCCGCCTGATTTCGGCATGGCGAGAACGTCCAGGGCGAACCAGTACATAAGGAGGCCGTCGATTCCCTGGATCTCCGACGACGCTCTGAAATACCACTGCAGCGATAGCTCAACGCGGTTGCGGGTCTGCTCATCTAGAGCATCGAGGGCAACTTGAAGCGCCGAGATCAACCTAAGGCGTTCCTCGGTGAGGTCGGGAGGCGAGTCGAAGGCCGGGTGCCGAATCGGCGGCTCAGTTGCGGTCGCGTTAGGCATGCTCGCGGTATACCGGAGATCACCTAGCGGCTCGACCGCGATGTTCCGACCTAGCGCCAGACGCAGCAGCGCCACAACAGACCGAAGGCGAGAGCTCGTGTCCGCTCCGGTCTGAGCCATGAGCATGACAGATGGGCCAGGCGGAGCGTGCTGGAAGCCTTCCGGTTCCACGTAGACCCAAACGTCACCGTCGATCCGCGGTTCCATCCACAGCTTGGACTTAAAGTAGGGAGCGGCACCCCAACAGAGCTGGACACTAACGCCAAGTAACTCGAAGAGCTTTGGTGGGTTCAGCTCCTCCGGTCGGAGGCGGAAGGCGCGATAGGAACTCACCGATACCGGGACCCCGCGCCAGCCCGATGGTATGACTTCATTGATATCAGCGACTTGGAGGCGAAGCGGCTCACCGTCATTGTCTTGATGAACGGTCACTCGCACTCCACTGTCCATACTCCCAGCCATGTGCCCCGGTCTCGATGTGGGATCACATCGAGTGCGAGGGCGAAATTAGCACAGAACTTTGGTGGAGGGCCCCGTGCCGTGCGTCGGCTCTTCGGCAATCCGAATCGGCAAGGGAGATCACGCGAAAACCACGCGCGTGAGTACCGGCGGTCATCCGCCCTCTCTGGCGGACGAAGATCAGCAAGCTTTAATCCACCGATGCCGGCCCTCTACACCGCGCACGCGACCCCACCATTCCTGACGGTCTTTCACCCACCCACCAATCGAGCTGGCCAGCGCTCGACCTTTCTGGTGGAAGAGAGCCACACCCCAGCAGGTGGTCGCCGAGGCAATAACTGCGACCCAGACCCCTAGGCTCGGCCCCGCCGGCGAAATCGCCCGGCTGAAGCAGTACCTCCGCCTGCGCCGCCGCCGAACGCCATGACCACTCCCAGCATGAAGCCGAAGTCGTACCAGTTGCCGTTGTTTTGGACCTCGTAGATGTTGACGTCTGGGGTGAACAGCGAGATTAGGAACGTGATCGGACTGATAAGGCCCTGCCACAGTCCCAGCCAGAACCCGGCGGGGTCCGGGCTGGTATCGACCATCTCGTTCGGCCCGGCAGCACACGCCGACAACATCACCACAACCAGAGTCACAACCAGCACCAAGTACCTACGCGTCTTGCGCATTCAATCACCTCCACTGTCAGTAGAAGCCACTGCCCGTACTCCAACAAGGGCGCTTGGTCCCGGAGGTGCAGGACAAACACCTACAGCCAGCCACCGCGTGAAGCGCTCGGTACGACACAAGCGACAGCCGCCTCGCACCCGAACCGACGGGATCGCAGCCACAAGCACAACACCACGGATGCGGATGTGGTGACGGCGGAGACGAGCTATCAGATCCACCGGGTTGGACTGTCGCATAGATCTTGATCATGAGGTCTCGGACGGAGGAAAACGTGCCGCGGTGGATGGCTTGGCGTTCGATGATGCCGAACCAGACCTCGACCAGATTCAGCCACGATCCGGAGGTGAAGTGGATTTGGATCTGGGCCTTGGCAGCGAGCCAGGCCTTCACCTTGGGATGTTTGTGGGCGGCGTAGTTGTCCATGATCAGGCCGCGGACGCTTGGTCGTGGATATGTGCAGAGGACGGCAGCTCATAGCCGTTACCTTTTGTTTACCTCCTCGTGGCACTATCCCGCGATGGAACCTATGGGTCGCGTGCTCGGCCCAGCGAGCACCAATTTCAACGATTATCTGGGCACGGTCGCAGCAGATGACGCCGCAGCCGTCATGGATGAACCAAGCCTCTATGAGCTTGCCGAGGTTGATCGGGACCGCTACACCATCCTGGCAGTCGACCTAAGAGTCAACGGCGGCACCACAGCGACCGTCTACGCCATCGACCGCGCGGAGCATCCGAACACACTTCAGAGCGTCGATGAATCCGGCGCAAGCCAGGATGAGATTCCCGTCGTGCCATTTCCCGTTCCAGAACCGAAGGTCGAACCCCTCCTCAGCTTAGACTCGCCGCCGTGACGGTCGGCGCGGCCATGACCCCACCCAGTTCCTTCTGGAGGAGAGCCCGTGGCTGCCCCTGGCCCTCCTGGTAGTGGCTGCGGTGATCGCCTGGGCTCGCAGATCCAGTAACTCAATCCTGGTCGACATTCTCCGACGTTGACGACCACGCATCGAGAAATGGAGAGAAGCAGTGAACGAGATGACACTTCGTGTGACGTCCGCCGACGGTACGAGGATCGCCTACGACCGGAAAGGCACTGGCCCGGCGGTGATCCTCGTCGGCGGCACCCTAGACGAC